>NZ_QRWO01000024.1:0-49547 GCF_003459655.1 Collinsella sp. AF19-1LB | reverse complement strand
CCCCGCCTCTTACACCACATCTCTGCGCGCTACCAATCCCTTCCTACCATGCAAGCGAACGTCGATGCAGCTCAAGCCGAATGCGATAAGGCCCACAACCGGACAAGAGCCCTTGAGGCAGAATTAAATAAAATCGACTACACGACTCCTGCCGAAACTATTCGGCAGTTGCAAGAGGCGATCACAGAGGCAATAATGCAAGAAAATTCCTGTGAAGATGAGCTTGAGCACTGCCGAATGCGCCTCGAAAGTCATAAAAGCCTGATTTATTTCTTTGAAAGCGAAGTGGAGTTTAATAAAACCCATCTCGACGGAGAAACAGCCAAGCGGGATGTGCTCCTCGACGATTTGAAAAGAGCGCAAACGGCCTATGACGACGCCTGCAAGGCATACGAAGAGGCAAAGGCCGCGGCGGACAAGACCGCCTCGCCCGAGATAACGCAACCGACCGAGACGACGCCTCCCTCCAACTCGACGCAACCGACCGAGACGACGCAGCCCACCGGCTCGCCCGCGACCGGCAAATACGCTCCATCGAGCTCCACCAAGCAAGCAGATACGACCGCCGGCAAGCTCGCGAACACGGGAGATGCAGCGCCGAGTGCAATCGCACTCGCGGCAATCGCCGCCGCAGGCCTCGGAATAACCGCCACAGCCACACGCCGCATCAGGAACTCAAAATAGCCGCCAGCGGTTATTGTCTTCGCCAATCCACAAGCCCAGAGACAAAAAGAGGCCTGTTTCCCCACCTAGGGAAACGGGCCTCTTTAACTACAAAAATTCAAGCAACAGCACCGCCGCCTCTTGAACCACGTAGCCATCAATGCCCAAACAACGCCAACGAGCAGCAAAAGACACGGGATTAAATTATTCAGATAAATGTGACCCTTCAGGTGGTTTTGGTCGGCTACCCGCGAGTGCCGGCAGGGCGCTTGGTAGTCGAGCGATCCCGCAGGCAAAGCCGAGGACCAGCGAGACACCAAGCGCCCTGCCGGCACTCGCGGGTAGCCGCGGCACCAAAAAGCGCCTGCGCACTCGATGGATTCGGATGCCCGACAGAGGCTCCTTATGGCTGCTTCCTTCCGGACCTGACCAGATTCGGAACATGTCGTCATCCGAACCCATCGAACGCGCTAGGCGCTCGGTATATCTTACCTGCTCCCGCCCGATGGGGCAAGACAGCTAATTTGGGACGGGGCTTTTTTGACTACTTTTTGACTGGGGGCATCAGAGTGGCGAAAGTAGTCAAGAAAGCCCCGACCCAAAAAGACCGGTCTGACGCTGCACCACGAAAAGGGCCTATCTACTACGTTTTGGTCACAGGGGTCAACCATAGCCGGCTTTTTCGGAAATCGGCAAGCTCTCTACCTGCGGTTTTAATTTCACAAAATCCGGGATGGTCGAGGTAGCTCGGTCAAACGTAGTAGATGGCCGCATTTCGTGGCAAACGGTCCGACCCAAGGCCCAAGGCGGCCAGCCTCGGATGACCATTCACGAAGTTGCGGTGGAATACGGACTGAATTGGCGCCTTAAAGGCAAAAACACTCCGTATTTCACCGCAACTTATCGAGGGGATGGGTTTTAGAGGCGGGCGAGGTCGTAGGCTTGGGCGGCTGCCTCGCCGGCGCAGATGAGGTTGGTTGTGGCCTCTTGCACACCGAGCGCCTGGTCGAGGGGCATGGGCTTGCGACAGATCGGCAGTACAAGGTCGATGCCCTGCCCATACACCGCATCCAGGTTGACGGCGCGACCGCCCACGACGGCGACCACCGGCTTGCCATATCGCTTCGCACGACGAGCCACACCCACCGGCGCCTTGCCGGCAGCGGATTGCTCATCCATATTGCCCTCGCCCGTTATGACCAGGTCGACATCGCGCACGCGCTCGTCAAATCCCACGAGATCGAGCACCGTCTCCACGCCAGAGCGCAGCTCCGCACCGAGCGCCAGCAGCGCAGCACCTAGGCCGCCCGCAGCACCGGCACCGGGCACGCCGAGCACCGAGCCAAATGTCCGTGCGCCCTCGGGTGTGCGCATCAACCCCTGGGCTCGAGCTCCGGCAATCGCCGCATCGAGCAAACGACCGTAGCCGACCATCCAACTGTCGTACCTGCGTAGCGCCTCGGTATCATCTGTCGGCAGGCCCTTCTGCCCACCGAACACCGCTAGGGCACCTCGGCGTCCCACGAGTGGGTTCTCGACATCGGAAAGCACCACGACACGCACGCCGTTCAGCGCCCGAAGCGCTGGCGCCAAATCGATACTCACCACGTGTTCGAGACCCGCGAGACCGGGAGCGATATCGCGGCCGTGCTCATCGACCACACGCGCGCCCAGCGCCTGCAGCATGCCGGCGCCACCGTCGTTGGTGGCGCTGCCGCCCAAGCCAATATAGATAGTCTTTGCGCCCGTGCGAACCGCGCGAAGCATGAGCTCGCCCACGCCATAGGTTGTAGCGGCCAGCGCCGACGACTCCGTGCAAGGCGAGTACCCGATGCCTGCGGCTTCGGCCATCTCAATAACAGCCGACTCGTGCTCGCCGTCCACCAGTATCCGGGCGGACACGCGGTCGCCAAAGGGGCCTGCCACCTCGCAGGTCACAATCTCACCGCCGCACGCGGCAACGGCATCGAGCGTTCCCTCACCACCATCTGCCAGCGGCAACGTGGCCACCTGGGCATCGGACCACACACGGCGCACGCCTTCGGCAACCGCCGCCTCCGCCTGCGCGCTCGAAACGCTACCCTTAAAGGAGTCGATCGCCAACAGCACACGGCGGGGCCGGCGGCACGCGGCACCAAAATCGACCACCTCAACGGCGATTTCTTCGGCACACGCAAGCGCCTCGGCATGGGCGGCATGTGCCTCAAGATCGGCCCCGCAACCGCAGCCAGTACCATCGGTGCCACGCAACCCACTAAAATAGCCGCTCAACACCTCACGACACTCGTCTGCCAGCACGCCAGCCGTCACGTTAAACCGATGATTCAGGCGCGAGTCGGCATTCAAATCGTATAGGGATCCCAACGCACCCGCCTTGGCGTCGCTCGCGCCATACACGCAGCGCCCCACGCGCGCGTTGACCATAAGCCCCGCGCACATGCAGCAGGGTTCGAGCGTCACGTAGACCGTACAGTCGGAAAGGCGCCAGCGGCCAAGCGTCTGGGCAGCGGCGCACAGGGCCGCGAACTCTGCATGCGCCGAAGGGTCCTGGTCGAGCTCGCGACGATTATGCGCCCTCGCGACGATCTCGCCGTCGCGCACCACTACGGCTCCGATAGGCACCTCGCCCACCGCCGCGGCGGCTCGCGCCTCCGCCAACGCCTCGCGCATGAACTTCTCGTCGATTTCGGTGATCGTCATCGTTCGCCTTCCCTGTTGCAAATTCAAAACGATGCTATCATTACGACTCACGGAGAGATGGCAGAGCGGTTGAATGCGGCGGTCTTGAAAACCGTTGAGCGCGAGAGCGTTCCGGGGGTTCGAATCCCCCTCTCTCCGCCACTTTTAGTGATGCACCGGCGTCATGGTTCGCTCGAACAGCGCATCGACCACGTCGGCTATCTCAGGTCGACGCTCAAGATCGTGGCCCGATTCCCACCATATCGTGAAAAGTCGAATAATACCGCCGGCGACAAACTCAGACGTCGTCTCGAGTGACACGGGGGCCAGGGCATCCTCGGCAAGCACGTTCATCACACGCTCGCGGATGGAGCGGGCAATGCGGTCGCAAATAACGTTTGTCAGCATGCCCGACATGCTGCTTGCCAAAATGTTATCCATGAGCTGCTCGTGCGCCAAAATCAAATCCATGGCATCGTCCAAAATCGCGTGTCGAAGCGCGCGCACGTCCTCGGCAGACACTGCGCCGGCCTCGCCAACCCGCTTTTGCGGCAAACCCGACATAAGCTCATCGATATAAAAGGCAAAGTAATCGTTCTTGTCGCGAAAGTGCTTGTAGAACGTCGTGCGGCGAATCATGGCGCGGTCGCACAGCATGGCAACCGTCAGGTCCTCAAAACGATGCTCCTCGAGAAGCTCGGTAAAGGCATCGAACAGGGCACGGTAGGTTTTCTTGATGCGAAGGTCCACTGGTATCGCCATCCTCAGGGCAAAGACAACACTCGTCAATCTGTCGCATATCTTACACCTGTACCTCGCGCGCTTTGCCCCAGTGCCAACCCCACCGAAAACATAACGCTTACCGGAAAGTTCGGCACGGCAAAACGTTGCGGGTATACTAGTAGCGTTATACCAACGGCAGCTGGCGCATGCCGCCGCGGCCATTCGAAACGGAGACATCATGATTACCGTCATCATCGGCATCGTTGTTGTCATTGTGATTGTCTGCGCCATCGCCGGCATCTACAACAACATGGTCACCAAGCGTAACCGCATCGATAACGCCTGGCAGAACATCGATACGCAGTTGCAGCGCCGCAACGACCTGATCCCCAACCTGGTCGAGACCGTCAAGGGCTACGCCAAGCACGAGCAAGAGACGCTCTCCGCCGTGATCAGCGCGCGCAACACCGCCGTCAAGGCCACCACGCCCGAGGCCAAGATGGAAGCCGACAACGTGCTGACCGGTGCGCTACGCCAACTCTTTGCCGTGGCCGAGGCCTACCCCGATCTTAAGGCAAACACCAACTTTACGCAGCTGCAGGCATCGCTCGAGGATACCGAGAACAAGATTAGCTATGCACGCCAGAGCTACAACGATTGCGTGCTCAGCTACAACAACGCCATTCAGACGTTCCCGGCTGTCATCTTTGCCGGCATCTTCCAGTTTAAGGAGCGCCAGGGCTTCGAGGCCGCCGAAGCAGCCCGTCAGGCCCCGACCGTCAAGTTCTAAACAACAAGGCAGAGTCTTAAGCCAGTTCATCAACCCTTTGGGGCCCAAGGCGTAAACCTTGGGCCCTTTTCGTATCCCCGCACAACGCGCGGCCAAAAGGCCGCGCACCATCCCTCCCGGCGCACTCCGCAGGACGCAAGAAGCCCTCGCCGCACGAAGTGCGCAGCGAGGGCTTCTTGCATGTCCGAGGACGCGCCGGGAGGGAACATGGCATCGGCGGCGTCTTGTATTGCCTCGAGCTTTCCAAAGCCGTCTGCGGCGAGAAGTGTTTCCAACTCAAAGCCCCGATCGCTCATAAAAGAAGTGATCTGCCCCGTCAGCTCCCCAATACGCCTGATAAGTTCGTCCTTGCCCACCACCACATCGACCGGATCGCGGTCGTCACCTAAATCGCGCGTGTAGTCGGCCAGTGCCTGCCGCAGCGCCTTCACCACGCCCATGTAGTCCACGATAAGGCCGTTGCTCTTGCCCTCGGCCACGCGATTGGCGCGCGATGGCCTGCATAAGGCCGTGTGCCTTCATGGGCTTGTCGAAATACATCACCGACAGGGGCTTCACGTCAAAGCCGGTGAGCCACATGGCACACACGAACACGATACGAAGGGGATTGTGAAGTGAAATATTTGCGCAAGCTCGGTGCGGGGTGTGCCGTCCGCGTTTAGCTTGCGTACGGGAATGCCGTCGCGCAGCATGTTGTACTTGGCCTCGTTGATCTGAAGCAGGGAATCGCCCACAAACGTGTGCTCGAGCGTTTTGATCGCTTCAGCGACGTCGGCTTCATCCATCCATTCATTAAGTTCGGTCAGTGCGCTTTCCAAATCGCGCCTAAGCAGCACGTCATGGTAGCTCTCGCGCCCAAGTGTGCCATACAGCCCAAGCTTTTCCTCATCGAAGCAGTACTGGACGTCCCATCCAAGTTTCGCGAGCAGCTCGCCTGCTGGTTTCTGCACAGCCTCTTCTTCGGAATAACGGTTCTTGGACATGACAAGTTCCTAGATTCTTGTCTGCAGATCTTCTGGCGTCGGTAGGTATTCGAGGTATTGCTCCGGCAGCACATCCCCAAGCCGATACTCGCTCACGCCTATGGGCGCCGCAATGTCCCTGAGCGAGTATTCAGCCACCACGTTATCTTTTTCCTTACAAAGCAAAAGGCCAATCGTGGGGTTGTCCCCTTCGTTAGCAAGCTCACCATCCACGGCAGCAACATAGAAGCTCAATTGTCCGGTAAACTCCGGTTTGAACTTCTCGTTCTTTAACTCAATGACTACATAGCTTCGCAGTTTGACGTTGTAGAACAATAAGTCTATGTAGAAGTCCTCTTGGCCGACCGTTAGGTGATACTGCCTCCCCATAAACGCAAAGCCTGTTCCCAACTCCAACAAGAGCTTGGTCACATTGGAAACCATCTGCTCTTCGATGTCGTGTTCCTTTAGCCCTTGTTTAGCAGTGATGAAGTCAAAAACGTACGGATCTTTGAGCACTTGTTGAGCAAGCTCACTTTCAGGCGCGGGCAGAGTGCGCGTAAAATTGGTGGCCTTGCCCGCGAGCGCCTGACGCTCATAGAGCTTTAGATCGATCTGATGGTCGAGAACGGCTTGCGACCATCCATTTTCGACAATGGCATTCCTATACCATTCGCGACGGGCGCCCGGTTCAGTCTTGTCCAGGAGCTTCACGATGTGTCCCCAGGGAATTGTGCAATAGCTATTGCACAATTCTGAGTCAACCTCGCGCGCAAACTTTGCCATGTACTTGAGGCTGCGGACAGAAAAGCCCTTGATTCCGGGGAAAGCGGAGCGGATGTCTTGCGAAAGAGTGTCGATGAATTTGTTGCCCCATTCGGAACGCGCGACAACCTCATTGCCGATAAGCCAGTACATACGCACCATTTCGGAGGATGCTTTTTGCACAGCGTTGGCGCGTGCCTGATTGACGATAAGGACGATGTGATTAAAAGCGTCCTTGTACTCTTCGTTGTTCATCAGCATGGCTAGACCTCGATCTCGCCGGACATGAGTTTGGTGAAGCTCACGCCCGTAAGCTCGGCGGCCTGTTTGGCCACGTCGCGCATGTTCTTGGATATGCGAACCGTAACCGCCACGTTTTCGCCCTCGACCAAATAAGCCTTAAGCTCGCTTTCCGTAACGTTCCCGTCGATGAGGTCTGCGTAGCGCACGGCTCCTCCTTGCTTGCATGATGCAATACAGTATGTGGGCTCAATTTTATCAGACGTAGTAATGCGCAAAATGGCACTGTATTTACCGCACGAGCCATGGTCGCGGGGTTGCGCGCTAACGCAGCGGCGGTAAACCCAGTGCCTTATAGTGAACTCATAATGGACAGCGGCATCGCCCTGCGCTCGAGCGGCATCGCCCCGACCGCTTCATCGCCGTTTTCCACATGGGCCTGGGAGTCTCCCTACTCCTAGCCGGCCTCATCTTCGGCCGCAACTACGGCAAAGCCTTAGCAGCAAAGAAAACGGGGCGCACGGCCCATATATACAAAAAGCGCGGCCAAAAGGCCGCGCACCATCTTTTATTCAGACCCATCATTACCCGTCTCGTAAGTGCCGGGCTCACGCAGGCCCGAGGGCGACCTTCCTTTCCGGCGCATTCCGCAGGACGAAAGAACCTCCGCCGCACGAAGTGCGCAGCGGAGGTTCTTTCATGTCCGAGGACGCGCCGGAAAGGAAGGTTGCCCTCGGGCCGAACAGCTATGGCAGCTTACGCCACGGTGTAAACCCAGTTGTGCTTATCCTCAACAGCACCAGACTGGATGCCCGTCAGGGTCTCGCGGAGCTTCTTCATCACAGGGCCGATCTCGGTGTAGCCAGCCGGGAAGGTCACAGTCTCGTCGGCACCGTAGACCTTGTTGTCGATCTCGCCGACCGGGGAGATAACGGCAGCGGTGCCGCACAGGCCGCACTCAACAAAGGTGCCGGCCTTGACCTCGGCCCACTCGACGGGACGCTGGTCGACGGTCATGCCCAGGTCCTGAGCAACCTGAACGAGCGAACGACGGGTGATGGAGGGCAGGATGGAGTCGGTGTGCGACTGGGGAACGACGAGGGTGCCGTCCTCCTTCACGAACAGGACGTTGGCGCCACCGGTCTCCTCGACATAGGTGCGGGACTCGGAGTCGAGATACAGGTTCTCGGCATAGCCCTCGCGGTGAGCCTCCATCGTGGGCTTCAGGGACATGGCGTAGTTGAGGCCGGCCTTGATGTTGCCGGTGCCGTGCGGTGCGGCGCGGTCGTACTCGGAAACGCGCAGCTTGACGGGCTTAAGGCCGCCCTTAAAGTACGGACCGACCGGGGTCACGAGAATGCGGAACGTGTACTCAGGAGCGGGAGCCACGCCGATCACGTCACCGGAACCGATCATAAACGGACGCACGTACAGGGTCGCGCCGGAACCGAAGGGCGGAACCCAAGCAGCGTTGGCAGAAACGACCTGCTTGACGGCCTCAACGAACTTGTCCTTGGGGAACGGGGGCATCTCGAGGCGCTGGGCAGAGTTATACATGCGCTCGGCGTTCATGTCGGGACGGAAGCAGACGATGCTGCCGTCCTCGGCGGTGTAGGCCTTCAGGCCCTCAAAGACCTCCTGGCAGTAGTGGAAGATACCGCCGCACTCGGAGACGTGCAGGGTGTGGTCGGTGGTCAGGCCGCCCTCGTCCCACTCGCCATCCTTCCAATGAGCCTCATAGCTGTAATCGGTCTTCATGTAGCCAAAGCCGAGGCTACCCCAATCGATATCCTTCTTCTCGACAGTCATGTGTCGCTCCTTACATACACAGTTGCAAACTCGCGAACCTGCACGCAAGGACCGGGGCCGACCGCGTCGCAACGTCGCACGCCCGGAGCGTAGAGCCGGACGGGACACGCGAACGGCATCGAAGCCGATGGCACGTCGATTCGCATGCACGAGATTGTACTCCGCACGCGCGTCGGATAAAACGTTTTTCTTTAACTAACTAAAGTATTTTCATTTGACCGAAGCAAAAAGGCCCGCCACCGTAAGCGGTGACGGGCCTCAACTGCACGGTTTGCGCGCCGGCTCGATCTACGCGTTCTATTTGCCCAGCTTAGCCTTAACCAGACCGACCACGGTCGGGATGATCGACACGGCAACGATGCCGATAATCAGCAGCTCAAAGTGCTCCTGCACAAAGGGAATGCCGCCAAAGAAGTAGCCCAGCAGCGTAAAGACCGTCGACCAGGTAATGCCGCCCAGCACGTTAAAGATGACAAAGTTGCGCCAATGCATGCCGCCCATGCCGGCGATAAAGGGCACAAAGGTGCGGATAAACGGGAAGAAGCGGCCCAGGAAGATGGCCAGGTGGCCCCACTTGTCCAAGAAGTCCTCGGACTTTTTGATGCGCTCGGGCGTCATGGCCTTGACCTTGCCCGAGGCGATGATCTTTTTGCCAAAGAAGTGACCGATCATAAAGTTGCACTGGTCGCCCAGGATGGCAGCAGCCCATGCGACGGCCAGCAGGGCCACGATGTTAAAGCCACCGTTATGAGCAAAGAAGCCCGAAGCAAACAGCAGCGAATCGCCCGGGAGAAACGGGAAGAACACCACGCCTGTCTCAATGAAGATAATGAGGAACACGCAGCCGTAGGCCATAAGCGGGCCGGCGGCAATCCAGCTGGCGATCGCGGTGCGCGGGTCTTTGAGCAGCTCGGCGATAAAATTGATGAAACCCATGAAGTAAAACCTCTCAGTTGTGGGCGCGGATACGTCCAAGTTGACCAGTATACGGTTGTGACGCGGCAACGCACACGACCTTACAAAAGCGTGACTTCATTACCAGCAAGTTTGCATAATTGACACCTGTCGCGCAAAGCCGAGCAAGATTGCTCTTCCTAATCCCTAGCGAATCGCTATACTTTATTGAATTGCATTGTCGCGGCGCTAAGGGAGGGCGGCCGGTGAGCTTTATCAATACCATTCGCGAGGACATCAAGACCGTCCAGGCACAGGACCCCGCCGCGCAAAACGGCCTAGTCATCTTCCTTTCTTACCCCGGCCTGCACGCCAAGTGGAACCACGTGCCCGAGCACTGGCTGTGGGAACATGGACATCGCTCGCTCGCCCGCGTGCTCTCGCAAATCACCCGCCATATCACTGGCGTCGAGATTCATCCTGCCGCACAGATCGGCAAGCATTTCTTTATCGACCACGCCATGGGCGTCGTCATTGGCGAGACCACCATTGTGGGCGACAACTGCGTGCTCTACCAGGGCGTCACGCTCGGCGGCACCGGCAACGAGACCGGCAAGCGCCACCCCACCCTGGGCAACAACGTCACCGTGGGCACAGGCGCCAAGGTGCTCGGCAACATTCGCATCGGCAACAACGTCAAAATCGGCGGCAACTCGGTTGTCGTCAAAGACGTGCCCGACAACTGCACCGTCGTGGGCGTGCCCGGCCGCATCATCAAGCGCAACGGCTGCCGCGTATTCGAGGAAAGCTTCGACGCCAAGCAGCATCGCGAGTACATGCCCGACGATGCCGCCGAGCAGAGCGCCCTCAACCGCCAGGGCATCACCGAAAACGCCCGTCGCGTCAAGGAACTCGAGCGAGAAGTGGCCGAGCTTAAGGCCCTCGTCGCCAAACTCGTGGACGAGCACTAGGAACGCGAGCGGCACAAAACAACATCGGCACCGACGCAAAAGGCGCGCCAGGGAATCAATCCCCGGCGCGCCTTGTTTCCAATGTGACATGCGGGACTGTCCCTTTGTCACATTATGCGAACTGGCTCAGATAGAGGTCGGCGTAGGCGCCCTCGACTGCCAGCAGCTCCTTATGCGTGCCCTGCTCGATGATATTGCCGTGATCCATGACCAGAATCAGGTCGGCATCCACGATCGTCGACAGGCGATGCGCGATCACAAAACTTGTGCGCCCACGCATAAGTGCGTCCATGGCGCGGCCGATGGCAAGCTCGGTGCGCGTATCCACGCTCGACGTCGCCTCGTCCAGGATGAGAATCGCCGGGTTGTTGAGCAGCACGCGCGCGATGGTTAGCAGCTGACGCTGGCCCTGGCTGATGCTTTCGGCATCGTTGGCTACGCGCGTGTCGTAGCCCTGAGGCATGGTGCGCACAAAGAAGTCGACCTGGGCGGCGCGAGCGGCCGCAACAATCTCCTCGCGCGTTGCCTCGGGGCAGCCGTAGGCGATGTTCTCGGCAATCGTGCCGTCGAACAGCCAGGCGTCCTGTAGCACCATGCCAAACTGCTGCCGTAGCTCGCCGCGATCCATGAGGCGCGTATCCACACCGTCAAGCGTAATGCGGCCGCCGTCGATCTCGTAAAAGCGCATGAGCAGGTTGATGAGCGTCGTCTTGCCTGCGCCCGTGGTTCCCACCACGGCAATCTTCTGGCCCGGCTCGGCGGTAAACGACACGTCGCGCATGAGCGGCTTGTCGGGCGAATAACCAAAGCGCACGTGCTCAAAGGAGACGCGGCCCTCCACGCGACCCGGCAGCTTGGCGGCCTCGCCCGGCTGCGGATCGGCCTCCATCTCGGGCTCATCGAGCAGGTCGAACACGCGCTCCGCACTCGCCAGCGCGCTCTGCAGCGAGTTGAAGGTAAACGAGAGCTGCGTCATGGGCTCGGACGCCTCGTAGATAAACTGGAAGAACGCCTGGAACACGCCGACAGTCATCTGACCGGCCACCAGCATGTTGCAGCCCACGAGCGCGATCACGATCTGCGCCAGACGACCGATAAAGCGAACCGCGGGGCCCACAGCGTTAATCATAAAGTCGGCCTTGACGCTCACACGCGCCAGCTCGCCCGAGGCCTCGTGTACCTCGGCAGAACTCTGGCGCTCGCGGTTGAACGCGCGAATCACCAGACGGCCCGAGTAGCCCTCCTCGACCGCGCTCGTAATCTTGGACACCCACTCCTGGCGTTCGCCCGTTACATCATGCGTGCGGCGCGAAACCACTTTGGTCACCAGCAGCGACAGGGCCGTGAAGCCCAAAAAGACGAGCGTGAGCTTAACGCTATAGACGAACATCATGATGATGGCACCCGTCACGGTGCCGATCGACACAAGCAGCTGCAGCAATCCGCGCTGCATGCTCTCGGACATCTTGTCCAAGTCGTTGGTCGCACGGCTGACGACCTCACCGGGACGATGCGCGTCAAAGAAGGCAAGCGGCAGACGATTGAGCTTTTGTGCGATGCGGTTGCGTAGACGCAGGTTGAGGCGTTCGGCCACGCTCGACATCAAAAAGCTCTGGAGCGCATAGAACGAGGCAGCGGCAGTCCAGATCATAAAGTAGACGAAGATGGTCTTGCCGCAGTTCTCCCAGGTGATGTTGAAGGTGGTTCCGTTGGCAAACGCCACCTGCATATGCCCCCACAGCTCGTCGATGACGTGAGCGCTGTACGCCGGCGCGGCGGTGTTAAAGATGACGTAGAACACGATGCTCGCAAACACGATGTAAAAGCGCCAATGGTCGCCGGCGGCCTCGCCCCACAAGCGGCGCACCGTCGCCCAGGTATCCCGGGGCGTCTCGTCCTCGTCTTCGTCGTCCACGTCGCGCATACGTTCTGCCTCGGCACGGGCACGTTCGTCCTCGGCACGCTCGTTTTCCTCGTACAGCGCCTGGCGACGAGCCTCGCGCTCGGCCGCCTTGATGGCGACATCCAGCTCGAGCACCGCGGCAGCCTGGTCGACCGTTTTCTCAGCGGCGTCCGAATCGTTCGAATCGATAGCATCGCTGCACTTCTTGAGCTCCTCGGTCATGCTACTCACCTCCCTTCATCTGCGATTCCGCGATAGCGCGGTACACCTCGCAGGTTTCCATGAGCTCGTCGTGCGTGCCCAGGCCCACGACCTCGCCGTCCTTGAGCACCACGATCTGGTCGGCATGCAAGATCGTCGAGATGCGCTGCGCGATGATGAGCACCGCAGCGTCGCGCGTCTCCTCCTGCAGCGCATGGCGCAGCGCTGCATCGGTCTTAAAGTCCAAGGCCGAAAAACTGTCATCGAAGATATACAGATCGGCATGCTTCATGAGCGCGCGGGCAATGGCCAGGCGCTGGCGCTGACCGCCCGAAAAGTTCGTGCCACCCTGCGCCACCGGGGTATCGAGCCCCTGCGGCTGATCGAGCACAAAGGTGCTCTGGGCAACCTGGAGCGCGTGGAGCATATCGGCCTCGGTCGCGTCTTCGTTGCCAAAGCGCAGATTGCTTGCCACGGTGCCCGAGAACAGCCACGCCTTCTGCGGCACATAGGCAATGCGCCTGCGAATCTCGTCTTGCGAAAGCTCGCGCAGGTCGACGCCGTCCAGGCGAATGGCACCCTTGGTGGCATCGTGAAAACGCAGCAGAAGCTTTGCCACCGTCGACTTGCCCGAGCCCGTCGAGCCCACAATCGCGGTCGTCTGACCGCGACGACAGGCAAAGCTCAGGTCGCACAGGGTGTCCTCGTCGGCATCGTCAAAGCGAAACGACATGTGATCGAACTCAGCGACCGCATCCGCATCGCCCCCGGAGGCAGGCGCCCCGTCACCCAGCGTACGCTCGCCGTCCACGATGCTCGGCTCAATCTCCAACACCTGCTGCGCACGGTTCAGGCACGCCGCGGCGCGCGGCAGCGTCAGCACTACCATCTGCGCCATCATCACAAAGAACAGGATCAGGAGCGCATATTCCAGCACCGCCGAGATGCTCGCGATCTGCATGGCGTGGGCGCCCACGCGGTTGCCGCCAACCCACAGCACCGCTACCTCGGCGATGTTCATCAAAAAGAAGCTTGAGCTGTCGAGGCCCACAAACAGGTGGTTGACTTTGATGGCGTTGGCGGCGTAGTCGCTGAACACCTCGTCCAGGCGCCGCTCCTCGTGACGCTCCTTGTTAAACGCACGGATGACGCGCACGCCCACGATGTTTTCGCGCAGCACCACGTTCATGCGGTCGATAAAGCTCTGCAAGCGCATAAAGATCGGAGCCGCGTTGGCAACCGTAAAGACCGCCGCCACCAGCACAATCGCAACCACGACGCCCAGAAGCGTGCCCATGGCAGGATCGATAAACCAGGCGAAGATGATGCCCGCCACGGCCAAAAACGGCACGGGCAGCACCAGCTGAATGGTCTGCAGAATCGCCTGCTGAATCACGTTGATGTCGTTGAGCGAGCGCGTGATCATCGATCCGGTGCCAAAGCGCTCAAAGTCGCTGGCAGACAGCTCGAGCGACTTGTCGTAGACGGCGTTGCGAATGTCACAGGCCACGTTGGCCGCCAGGCGAGCCGAAAGATAACAGCCCAGCACCGCGCCACCGCTGGCCATGCCGGTCGCGATAAGCATGTACAGGCCGTTGCGCAGGATGTAGTCGACATCACCCGTCGTGATGCCGGTATTGACCATATTCGCCAACATCGTAGGTACCAGCAGTGTGCCGACGTTATCTATCAGCAGCACAAACAGTGTCACTGCAATCAGCCCGCGATACGGCCTCATAAACCTCATTAAGAGTCGCACGTCTCCCCCTCTTCTTGATTTTCCGCTTGGCTCTCGGCGGCCATCTGCTGTTTAAACGCCTCGCACTCCTCGTTGAGCACATGGGAAAACTTGCCGACCAAACGCATAATCTCACGCTGTTCCCAGGGCTCGAGCGCGCCAAAGGCACGCTGCTCGGCTTTAACCGCCGGCAACGCATACTGCTCGGCGAACCGCCGGCCTTCATCGGTCAAACAAACGACCTTGTTCTTACGACTGCCTTCGGCAAATTCCAGCGTCGCAAGCCCTCGCGCCGTTAGGGTTTTAATTGCCGAGTTAATGGTCTGCTTGCTATAGAACCATTCGCTCGTGAGCTGGCTCACGGCAACGTCTTCGTCCGCCGTGCTGATATCGACGAGCATCCAATGGGCGCAATCCGAAAGGCCGCAGGCACGCGCGAACTCTGAATAAATACGGTCGAGCCCGTTGAGCATTCGGTCAAAATCGACCGACGTAACCGCGCTATCCATCTCTCCCACCATTCGATAGTCCGAATTTTGACTAATTGAAGTTTCAGATTAGTCCGAGTTTTGACTATCGTCAAGGACTTCGTTCGCAGCGCACAGGCTATACAACATATCGACAAAAAAGACCGCCGGCGCAGGGGCAGCGCCGGCGGTCATGAGAGGAAATCGATTATTTGCTGCTAGGCGGCGACGGCCTCATAGACCGTAGCGCCCGAGAAGCTGTCATGCAGGCTCTTGCCGGCAATCCACGGCAGCTCGACGACCTCGCAGACCGTGTTGACCAGCTCGGAGCAGTCAGTAAAGTGGCCCTTGTCGTTGAGGGCCTCGCAATCCTGAACACGCCAATAGCCATCGGTGTGCGTGATGTAGTACTCGTGATCGTCAATCGTCACAAAAGCGCGCGTCTTGGAACGCAGCAGCTTCAGAAATCCTTCGAAGTCGGTCTCGACGACATCTCCAGCCTGGAACATGATGTTACCTCCTGGCCCGGCGCCACCACGGCGCATTGATAAACGTTGGTACTCCTTTAGTAAAACCTTTATCAGAGGTTATGCGTTCGTCATTTAGGCAAGTGGTAAAAAACCGCAGGGTAGACGGGATAAAACGTTTAACCATCCCATTTGTTTGTCACATTCTGAAGGTACTTTTATGCAAACCTACTTTCCCAATTGGAATCTATCCTTTTGGCCGGGCAATTGACCGTCTATCGTTTGAGCCCGACGGGTATGAACGGGGCATCTGCAACGCCACCGCAAGGAGACACCATGGAGACTATCGAAGCACTCATCCATCGCCGCAGCTGCCGCAAATACAGCGATCGTCCCGTCGAGGCCGAAAAGCTTGCACGTATTATCGAAGCCGGCCAATATGCACCGAGCGGCATGGGCCGCCAACCGGTGACGTTTGTCGCCGTCACCGACCCCGCGACCGTCGAGCGTCTCTCACAGCTCAACGCCCAGGTCATGGGCAGCAACAGCGACCCCTTCTATGGCGCCAAGACCGTTGTGGTGGTGCTGGTTGACCGCAGCGTGCCCACGTATCTGGAAGACGGCTCGCTCGCCATGGGCAACTTGCTCAACGCCGCCTATGCACTGGATGTCGATTCGTGCTGGATTCACCGCGCGCATGAGGTCTTTGACTCGCCCGAGGGCCTGGAGCTGCTGGCCAGCTGGGGCCTGCCCGCCGACGGCAGCCTGCGCGGTGTCGGTCACTGCATTCTGGGCTATGCCGAAGACACGCTACCCGAGCCCAAACCCCGCCGCGACAACGTGGTGTATGTAAAGTAATTAGTCCCGCCGTTCTAACGAACGGCGGACCCGCTCGCAACTTATCTTGCCGGTGGAGTTGTCGTCGTTTCGTTCGTGTGGGTCGTTTCGGCGCCGTCGCCCTGTTCGCCGTCGTCCTTTTGAGCGTCGGCGATGGTGGAGGCTGCCGCAACGATACCGCGCTGGGGCGCGACGCTCGTCTGGGTCTGAGCGCCCTCGACAATTTCTGTGCCTGCATGCGCGAGCTCGGGCGATTTAAACACTGCGTCCAAGTTGGCGCCGCCGCCGGCGTAGCCAAGCGCAGCGAGTGCGATGACGATCACTGCAACGACGACCGCGATCGGAACATAACGATGCCAACCAGCCGGATTGAGTCCGCTGCGACGAGCCGCCCCGCGGCTGATGTAGCCGAGCGTGCCGTCGTGCTTGAGCTTTGAGCCCACCACGCGTTTGCGGTCCCACAGCGAGGACTCTGCCTGCATTGCCAAGCGGGCACCTGTCGAAGGATAGCCGTATTTAGTGCGCTTGAACGAACCATCAAACCCCGAGGCGTGTTTGCCCCACGTCACCGATGTCGTGCGTCGGTTGACCGGTGCGGCGCTCCGCCTTCTGCGGCTCGGTTTTGTAGTCTCAGCCATACGCCCCCGCACGCCGTAACCAAATCGAAACAATAACGCTTTGGACTGTAGCACACGCGTCGCGCGCGGTCACGGGCGCCTCGCTCAACGGTCATCGTCCTTCAGCAAGCGCCACAGCGTTGTTCGGCTTATGCCCAGCACCTCCGCCGCACGGGTTCGGTTGCCGTGGAGATGATCTACAACCAGATGCGCGATATCTCGCTCGGTATCGGCCAACGGTCGCAGGATAAACAGGTCGCTTTCGAGTGTCGGGGCGCCAAAGGTTGCGGTCTTAATCACGTCCTCTTGGGCTAGCACTTCCTCCGCCACAGCGCGATCCACCGTGCCCGTCCCCACCAATATATACAGTCGTTCCGAGACCTCGCGGAGCTGCAGATAGTTGCGCGGCCAGCGGTAAGCATCGAGCGCCTTCGTCGCCGCGGCAGACAGCGTGGGCGCTGCCGTCCCAAATGCACCAGCGAGATATTCCAAATAGCGCGCAACCTTCGTCGACGCGGCTCCCTGCTCGACGATTGCCGGCGCCACGCTCACCGCACAGGCGAAGCGCTCGGTCACAAAGGCGGCTTGATCACTTTCGCTGCCGCCCGGCATGTCATTCGCCGTCAGCACCACATGGCAGCGCGTCGCCAACGCGGTGTCGGCCATCGTGGAAACGAGCTCGCGAAGGCGCTGGGGGCCAACCGCATTCCAGCCCGCAATGCAAAGTGTCAGCCCCGTTTGGAACAACGGCGATTCGGCGCTTTTGAGCACGTGGCGCCAACCGCGATCGGTAAGCTCATCGAGCGCAACGGCAACAAAGGGTTGATCGGCAAAAGGACCGTCCAGATAGAGGCGCTTGGCTATCTCGACCTGACCCGCTCCCAGCTCGCCCTCGAGCATAAGGGGCACACCGCGCGCGTAGCTCTCGGCGACCGGCGCAGCTACCGAGGCCGCCCCCTCAACGATGCCGTACGCGCTCGATTCGTAGCGGGCCTCAACTTCGTCGGCGTTGAGCCACTCGATGCCCGCATGTGCCGCGGCGCCGCGTACCTCGCGGACCACGACGACCCAAAGGCCCCCGCCTTCTTTGTCGGTGGGGCGAACGGTCAGGCTCAGGCGCGTACCCGCACGCCCCATAACCAGACGCGCGCCGTCTCCTATACGGTCGAGGCGCTCAGCGACAAAAGCCGCCACATCCCGCTCAAGCGCCGCGTCATTCATGGTCGAAATCGCGACATCCCCACGCGCATCGATTGCCAATGCCGAGGCCCCGGCAGCAGCCAGGGCCTCGGTCAAGATGTTCAGCTTGGCATCGCTATCCATGATTTGCCCCTGTCCGCGGCGACGTGCAACCGCCGACGGTCGCACGACCGAGTGTTTCAAAATTGAACGATATTGCTCACCAAACACTATAGGGCAGAAAGCGCCGTCCTGCGAGTATAGGTGTTGCCCCGCATCGCCATCCTGGCGGGGCGATAAGAGCTCTTCGGGACTTATAAACCTGCGGACAAGCCATACCCGCAAGAGCTCCTATCGCTCCACCGCAGGCTTGCGCTCACCAGCAACCAGCAACCAGCACGCGAATAAGCTACTTCTCTACCAGATTCCCAGCACGTGCTGCATTCCCAAACTCATGCACGCAATGCCAATCCAGCAGCAAAAGCCCAGCGCGATGGGCTTGCCGCCCTTTTTGACCAGCTCGACGATATCGGTATTAAAGCCAATAGCCGCCATGGCCATCACGATAAAGAACTTCGACAGCTCCTTGATGGGCGCCGTGATGGACACGGGAAGCTGAAGCACCGTGGTGATTACGCTCGCCAGCACAAAGAACAGCACAAACATGGGAAACGCGCGTTTAAGCGAGAACGTGCTTTTGGCGTCGCCGCCGGCCTTGCGCGCCAGATGCATCTGCCAGCATGCGAGGACCAACGTGATGGGAATAATGGCCAGCGTCCTGGTGAGCTTGACCACCGTGGCGCTCTCGAGCACATTGGCGCCGGGATGCATGCTGTCCCAAGCGCTCGCTGCAGCCGTTACGGACGAGGTGTCGTTGATGGCGGTGCCGGCAAACAGGCCAAAGCCCTCGTTGGTCAGCCCGAGCATACCGCCGAGCGTCGGAAACACGAGCGCCGCGATAACGTTAAACAGGAAGATGACCGAAATAGCCTGGGCAATCTCGCGATCGTCGGCATCGATGACGGGCGCGGTCGCGGCGATGGCAGAACCGCCGCAAATTGACGAGCCCACGCCCACAAGCGTCGCGATCTTGCTCGGCACGTTCATAACGCGGCAGAGCACAAAGGCGATGACAAGCGAGGTCGAGATTGTCGCCACGATAATCGGTAGCGACTGGGCGCCCTTGGACAGAATCTGGGAGAGGTTCATGCCAAAGCCAAGCAGGATAACCGCGTACTGCAAGACTTTTTTAGACGTATAGGTGACACCGACGGCGAGCTGTTCGCGGCGATTCTTGGGAAAGACGAGCGCCAGAACCATGCCGAAGAGGATGGCGAATACCGGCCCACCGACCACCTCAATCTGTTTGCCGAGCAGCGTTGCGGGGATAGCGATGATCAGGCAGAACAAGACACCCTTCCAGCGCTCGCGTACGATATTCGCCAGTTGCATATGGGATTCCTTCTTTCTCTTTCACGTTTGCGACGGCTTATGATACGGCAACATTGAGCGCAGCCTTGCGTAAACAAAGACTAAGATGCCGCAATAGTTCTTGGGCAACAGCCGAATTACCCACCGCGGAAAGCTGATTCGCGGCATAATTAACAACTGACATATGAGTTTGATAGAACAGTTGCGAGGCGCTATGGAAGAATCGATGCACGTCGGCGAGCAGGAAACGAGCCTACAGGACCAGTCCTACCACACCATTCGACGCAAAATCGTCTACCTGGACTACAAGCCGGGCGAAAAGCTGGGCGTCAAGCAACTTTGCGACGACCTGGATATGGGGCGCACGCCCGTGCGCGAGGCTTTGGTTCGCTTGGCGCAGGAAGGCCTGGTGCGCACCGTGCCCCAGAGCGGCACCTACGTCTCACCCATCAACCTCACCCTTGCCGAGAGTGCCTGTTACATCCGCGAGCATCTGGAAAAGCAGGTGATTGTGGAGTGCTGTGCGCGCGCCACGTCGGCCGGCATCGAGCAGCTCGACCGCGCCATCGTGCTGCAGGAAAAGGCCATGGCCGAAGAGGATCGCATCGGCTTCTTTTTGAGCGACAACCTCATGCATCACATGATTTTTAGCATCGCATGTCGCAGCACCGTGTGGTCGTGGCTCGAAGAGACCAATGCCGACCTGGAGCGCTTCCGCTGGCTGCGCGCCGCCACGCAGGTTCTCGACAATCAGGACATCGTGAACGAGCACAAGCAGATTCGCCGCGCTATCGCCGGTCGCGACCCCATCGAAGCGAGCTTTTTGGTCAGCAAGCACCTGCACATGATGTTCCGCAACCAAACCGAGGTTCTGGACCAGTTCCCCGAGTACTTCGAGACCAGTAAGCTCCGCTAACCTGCCAAAACCACCACAAAGGGGACAGGCACCTTTGTGCTGGTTTCTCCGTACAAAAAGGCCCGGCTCCGTCTGATGACGCGGAGCCGGGCCTTGGTCGTTAGAACGGCGGAACCAACTACTCGACAGTAACGCTTTTCGCCAGGTTACGAGGTTGGTCAACGTCGCAACCGCGCAGGATGGCGACCTCGCGGGCGAGCAGCTGCAGCGGGACGCTCGCGGTGATGGGGCTGAACACGTCGCGGACGGCCGGCACGCGGATGATGCAATCGGCAATCTTGTTGATCTCCTCGTCACCCTCGGTGGCAACGACGATGACCTTGGCGCCACGCGCCTTGCACTCCATGAGGTTCGACACGGTCTTGTCGTAGGTGGCACTCTTGGTGGCCACAGCGATGACAGGGAAGCCCGGGTCGATCAGGGCAATGGGGCCGTGCTTCATCTCGCCAGCGGCGTAGGCCTCGGCATGCAGGTAGCTGACCTCCTTGAGCTTGAGTGCGCCCTCGTAGGAAATAGCGGCACCCATGCCACGGCCCACGAACAGCGCCGACTGCGCGTCCTTGCACAGCAGGGCGGCCTCATGAACGGCCTCGGTCTGGGTATCCAAAATCCACTGGATCTGCTCGGCCGTATCGGAAAGCTCGCGGAACAGCATGCGCGCCTGCTTGGTGGTCAGACGGTACTTAACCTGCGCCAGCAGCAGAGCCAGCAGCGTAAGGCTCACGACCTGACCGATAAAGCTCTTGGTCGAGGCGACCGCGATCTCCTTGTTGGCCTTGGTGTAGATGACGCCGTCGCTCTCACGCGCCACCGGGCTGCCCACCACGTTGGTGATGCCGAAGACCTTGGCGCCCTTGATGCGCGCGTCGCGAATGGCGGCAAGGGTATCGGCCGTCTCGCCCGACTGGGACACGGCAACGACGAGCGTCGTCGGCGTAATGATGGGATTGCGGTAACGGAACTCGCTGGCCGCCTCAACCTCGGTGGGGATGCGAGCCCAACCCTCGATAAGGTTCTTGGCGATGAGTCCGGCGTGGTAGCTGGTGCCGCAGGCGATCACGTAGACGCGGTCGATGTCGTTGAGCTCCTCGAGCGAAAGGCCCAGCTCGTCGATGTCGAGCTCGCCGGCCGGCGTCATACGACCGACCAGCGTGTCGCGCACAACGCGAGGCTGCTCGTGGATCTCCTTGAGCATAAAGTCGGGGTAGCCACCCTTTTCGGCCATGTCTAGGTCCCAGTCGATGTGGGTGACCTTGGGCTCGATAACGTTGCCGGCCTCGTCGGTGTACTCGACGCCCGCGGGCGTGAGCTTGGCAAACTGACCGTCTTCGAGCACCACGACATCGCGGGTGGCGTCGATGAGCGCGATGACATCGGAAGCAACATAGGAGCCGGTTTCGCCCACGCCGACTACGATCGGGGAATCCTTGCGGGCCACGGCGATCACGCCGGGCTCGTCAGCGCACACGGCGGCCAGACCATAGGCACCGACCACGTGGGTGCAAGCCTCGCGCACGGAGGCCATCAGGTCGTGCGTCTCAGCATAAGCCTCTTCGATCAGATGCGCGAAGACCTCGGTATCGGTCTCGCTCTTAAAGTGGTGGCCGCGGCCCTCCAGCTCTTCGCGCAGCTCGGCGAAGTTCTCGATGATGCCGTTGTGGACGATGGCGATACGACCGTCGCAGCTGGTGTGGGGGTGAGCGTTAACGACGGAGGGCTTGCCGTGGGTGGCCCAACGGGTGTGACCGATACCGCAGGTAGCGTCGCTGTCGATGTTGGAAAGCTCGCTCTCCAGGCCCGCAACCTTGCCCACGCGGCGGATGACGTCGAGGTGTGCCGCGGCGCCCTCGCCCACCTCGAGCGCAACGCCCGAGGAGTCATAGCCGCGATACTCCATGCGCTTAAGGCCTGTGACCAGTATGTTCTTTGCAATATCAGAGCCGGTGTAGCCGACAATTCCGCACATAGGATAAATCCCTTCGTTCGCGTGACTGCAAGACGTCCACGCACAGGGGGCGCTGAGACGTATAACGTTCGAGTATTGTACTCACGCAAGCGCAAGCTGATATACCAGAAGTGGTATCTCAACTTAGATACCACTCGATGCACACATGCCCAAACCACCACGATGGGGACAGGCACCTTTGTGGTGGTTTGGGCTCCAGCGTTTGCCCAGATAAAACCTACCAAAATAAACCTGTCCCTAATTGGCAGGTTTTGACACCCTAGGGGTGGGCGATGCTACAATCTGCCTTGTACTTGAAACGCATCAAAGGGGCCGCTATGGCAAAGGTAAAAATCAGCGACGTCGCGCGCGAGGCGGGGGTCTCGCTGGGCACGGTATCCAACGCGCTCAACCACCCCGAAAAGCTGCGCCCCGAGACCCTCAAGCTCATCAACGAGACCATCAATCGCCTTGGCTACCTGCCCAACCAAAGCGCTCGCCAGCTGGCCGGCGGCACCACTAAGTCCTTTGGCCTTGTCCTCCCCCGTCTCGACCACGGCTTTTCGCTCCAGATTGCCAGCGGTGCCCACAACGAGGCACGCAAGCACGGCTATGACTTGCTCATCGCCAATGCCGATAACGACGACATTCTCGAGGATCATTACCTGCGCTATTTTATGGGCACGCAGATGTCCGGCGTCATGGTTCAGCCCATGGCGTCCCCCGACTGGCACCCCGCCATGGCCAAGATGCCCGTGCCGATCGTCCATCTGGACATCCACTGCTCCGAGCCCGGTTATTACGTGGCTGCCGACAACGAGGCACAAGGCCGCATTATCGCCGAGCTCGCCGTTGCCCGTGGCGCACGCCATATCACCGTTGTGGGCAGAGCGGCATTTATGCAGCTCACCTTGCGCGTACTTGGCATCCACAAGGCCCTCGCCCTGCATCCCGATATCAAGATCGAAGTCATCGACGCCGGCGAATGGAATACCGCTGCCGACGGCTACAGCATCGGTGCCCAGCTTGCCGAGCGCCCTGATGACAAGCGCCCCGATTTTGTCATCGGCCTGACCGACGTATTGGCCTCGGGCGTTATCGCAGCGCTGACCGACAAAGGCATCTCCGTCCCCGAGCAGGTCCGCGTGGCCGGCTGCGACGGCAACCCCCTTGCATGGAGCGGATCGGTCCCGCTCACTACGGTAGCGCCCCCGGGCTACGAGATTGGCCGCAAGGGCGTTCAATTGCTCATAGAGCAAATCGAGGATAAACCTGCCGCCAAGACCAAACGAGTCCGCATCGGCTCCGCCGCGCGCACCGTCACCACGGTCACGGCCAGCGAGGACATTAACCGTCAGGAGCTCGTGCGTCCCTTCTTGCTCGAGCGCGTAAGCACCCAAAATGCCAAGCCGCACCCGACGGGCCAACCCATGGTCCCAACAACCGACATCAACCTAGGCGCCTACTTGTGACAAAAAAACGCCGCAACGGAAACAGGCCCGCTGCGGCGTTTTTTACTGGCCCCATGTGCCCTCCCCGTTTAGCCGGACCTGCGGCTACGGATATTTACGGAATGTAATCCATTTTTCATTAACTTTTTTGTTAAAATAGACTCAATTCCATATTTTTAGATATTTCCTATAAGTATTGATTTTGCTCCAGTTTTTTCTCGCCAAGAAAGGGGTTTCATGAATCTGATTGATCGCAAACAGTACCTCGACTGGCTCATTTCGTGGAAAGACTCGCACGTCATCAAGGTCGTTTCGGGCGTGCGAAGGTCCGGCAAATCAAAGCTATTCGAAATCTACCGTAGCTACCTGCGCGATCATGGAATCACAGGCGACCAGGTTATATCCCTCAACTTTGAAGACCTGGAGTTCGAGTCGCTTACGTCGTATAGAGCACTCTACGACTACATTTCCGCCAGACTCGTCCCCGATAAGATGAACTACGTTTTTCTGGACGAGATACAGCACGTCGAGCATTTCGAAAAAGCCGTCGACAGTCTTTTTATCAAGGACAATGTCGACCTCTACATAACCGGTTCCAACGCTTATCTGCTCTCGAGCGAGCTGGCAACTTTGCTCTCCGGCCGCTACGTAGAGCTCAAGATGCTGCCCCTATCCTTTAAAGAGTTTTGCTCGGCAAAAACCAATGACGGAAAGGCTCCCGCGCAGTTGTTTGACGAGTACATCACCCGGGGCTCTTTTCCCTTTATCGCCGAGACGGGTATTCAGGGACCCCAGGCGCGCGATTATCTTATGAGCCTCTACGATACCATCGTCATACGCGACGTTATCGAACGCCTGAAGGTCTCGGACGTCCCGACCCTGCGCGATATCACCAAGTTCCTACTCCATAGCATTGGAAACCGGATCTCGATTAAAAAAATCTCCGACACGCTCTCGTCCAACGGCAACAAAACCGACCAGAAAACCGTAGCCAAATACCTCAAAGGCTTAACAGACAGCCTTGTGCTGTACTTTGCTCCGCGCTATAACGTGCGCGGTCGGCAGCTTCTTTCAACAAACGGCAAATACTACGCCGTTGACCTTGGACTTAGAGGTGCTCTCGTCAAAACCCAAAGCAGCGATATCGGTCATATCCTCGAAAATGTTGTTTATCTCGAGCTCCTACGCCGTGGATACGACGTCTACGTGGGCGATATCGACGGCGGGGAAATCGATTTTGTTGCCCTAAAGTCAGACGAGACAGCCTATTTTCAGGTTTCAGCCACAACGCTCGACGAAACTACCCTCAATCGAGAGTTGGCCCCCTTTAAGAAAGTCCGAGACAACTACCCCAAGACGCTTCTTACGCTCGACACGCTGTTTGCGGACGCGAACTACGAAGGAGTCCGCAAGCGCAACGTGATCGACTGGCTCCTGGAGTAACTCATAGCGCCCAAAGCCCTCCGCCGACCCCTTGCCAAGGCTGCACCCTCGATCGTTTAAAGCAAAAAAGCCCCTTTTATTCCACCCTAGCCACCCTCCGGGTCCCTTCCGGGAGGGGCCCATCCAAATAAAACGACCTTATCCTTCGATACTCGCCTTAAGTCGCTGAACATGCATCAGCAGGTAGAGCGTCTCGTTCTCGCTGCATTCCCAGCCGTGCTCGGAAATAAAGTAGGCGAGAATATCTGCCGTACAGGCATACGACTCCGGATACGTCTCCTTCATAACGGGAAGCATCGTTCCAAAGCCGGCATCCGCGTCCTCCCCCAGCTTGATACGGTCGAGCAAAAATCTCACATGCATCGCAAAGCGCGCATAGGTAAAAGACGAGGTATCGAGAGCTCCGATGTGCCGCACCACGATCTCTGTCAGGTCCTCAAGCACGCGCGTCGCCTCGATCGTAGCCTCCATGTTGCTCTGCTCGGACTCGCCGTCGATCAGGTGCAGAGCAATGTTGGTGACCTCGGCCTCGGGAAGCGCAACCCCCAGGCGGCTCTTTGCGAGCGTGAGCGCACGGCGGGCGACGGCGACCTCGCGCGGATACAGACGCATCACGTCAAACGAAAGCGGCGTCTCGATCACCACGCCCTGGCTCACGCGCTGGCAGGCAAAATTGATATGGTCGGCGAGCGTCACGGGCGCGTTGGGGTTGAACTCCGTGTCGAGCTTGGCGCTCGCGTAATCGACGATATCGGCCGCAAGCAGCAGCACATCGGACGGAATATCCTTGAGCGCGGCAACCGACGCCCCGCCCACGCCGTAGAACGTGCGCTCGACGATCGAAAGGTCCTTAAGCTCATAAGGGGGCCTGCGGTAGGCGATGCCCTTGCCAAAGACAACAAGGTCCTGCCCGTCGTCATCGCGGGCAAGCGCGCAGTTGTTGTTGATCTTCTTGAGGATCCACATCGCCTATCCTTCCTTTCTGACCCACTGTACAACCTAGCACATGTGCTAGATGGATGCCGCCGCAGAGTAGCCTTCAAACACGGCATCCTTGATGACGCGCGCCCGGCGGCAGTCACCCACAAGATACGTTTGGGGCACCACGCCCGCAAGGCCCTCGGCAAGCGCGGTGCGCGGCCGCACGCCCGCAGCGATCACCACGTTGTCGCAGGCGAGCACGCACTCGGCCCCATCGGGCCCGCTCACGCACACGCCCTCATCGCCGATCGAGGTGCAAGAAGTGTTGAGCAGCACCTCGATGGCCTTGCCCTGCCTGTCAAACATCTGGCGGAGCGCAATCCTAAAGAGTGAGTTGCCCTGCGCCGCGAGCGCAGACCCCATCTCGACCACCTTGACCTCGTGCCCTTGCTCGGCAAGCTCGAGCGCCAGCTCGGCACCGATCGTGCCGCCGCCGACGACCACCACGCGCGAGCCGAGGTCCTCCACATGCTCGATAGCCTGGGCAAACCCCATAACGACGGGCGCATCGACACCCGGAACGGAAGGCACAAACGACTCGGCGCCCACGGCGACGATGAGCGCATCGGGCGCCATCTCCTCCACAAAGACACGGTCCACCTCGCACCCAAAGCGCACGTCAAGCTCACCCGCGCGCTCGAGCCCGGCAATCTTGTGCTCGAGATAGTGCAAGTAGCGAGCGATATCCTCCTTGTGGGATTCCTGGGCGATAAGCCTCACATTGCCGCCCACGCGATCGGCGCGCTCCGCGAGCACCACCTTGTGACCGCGCGCGCAGGCTGTGATCGCCGCCATGCAGCCGGCAGGGCCGGCACCCACCACGAGTACGCGCTTCGAAACCTCCGCGGGCTCCACCGTGCGCGGAACAAAATCCTCGTTGGCAAAGCGCGGGTTCACGCTGCAGCCCACGTTCCAGCGGTCCGTCGAAATGTGGTAGCACTGCAGACAGCGCAGGCACGGCACGATATCCTCGGCACGGTCGTCGCGTGCCTTGGCGGGCCACAGGGGGTCGGCGGCCAGGGCGCGCGCGAGCGCCACCATGTCGCAGGCGCCCTCGGCGATGGCGCGCTCCGCCTCCTCGGGCGTCTCGACGGAGCCCACGAGCGTCACGGGGACATCGACTGCCGCCTTGACGGCACGGGCGAGCTCCAGGTTGAGCAGATGCGGGTCGAGGTTAGTTGCCGAAGTGTGCACGTTGGCCTCGTGCTCGATATCGAGCCCGCAGGAGACCTGAATGCTTGTCACGTAGCGCTGGGCCTCGCGGCAAAACGCGATGACGTCGTCAAGCTCTATGCCGCCCGGCATCCACTCGTCAGCCGAGATGCGCATCTCCATGGCGAAGCGCGGCCCCACGGCCTCGCGGCAGGCGCTCAGCACCTGCAAGGGAAAGCGCATGCGATTTTCGATGGAGCCGCCGTACCCATCCGTGCGGTGGTTGAACAGCGGGCTTAAAAACTGCCCCATGAGCCAGCCGTGCCCAAAGTGCAAAAACACCATGTCAAAGCCCGCGCGGCGCGCATCAACGCACGCCTGCACCCAACATGCGGCCGTATGCTCCATCATGGCGGGCGTCATGGCGCGCACCTCGATGCCATCGGCGCGCACAAAGCCGTCTGGTCCCATGGCGTAGTCCACGGTGCGCGCATACTGACCCGCATGCGCAAGCTCGATACTTGCCGCCGCACCACCCGCGCGCGCCATGCGGGCGCGGGCCACCGTGGACTCGCGCTCGTACTTGGAGAATGCATACGGCTCATCGGCGCTCATCCACGACGAGCGCCCGGGCTCCACAATGGTGTGCCCGCAGATCACGACACCGGCGCCACCGCGGCAGCGATCCTCGTAATGCTCGCTCATGGGGTTTGCGACGATACGGTTCTGCACAAGCGTGTCGCCCAGCTTAATGGGAGAAAACAGATGTGGGTAGCTCATCTAGCAGCCCCCTTTCTCTTCAGAAACGACCATGACGGTAAGCGTGCCCTCTGTCTTTGACGAGAGGACCTCCGAGCCCCAGGGGGACTCGATGGCCGTCTCGACGCCCTCGGGCACCTCGACGGCAACCGTGACCGCGCCGTCCGCGCGCTTCCACTCCACGCGTGCCGCGCCCTTGCAGGTCTTCCACGTACAGGCAAAACTGTCCGTGGCGTGCGAAAGGTAGGGCTTGACCGTGAGCTTGTCGCAGCCCTGCGCGTCGCGCGCAACTAAAAGGCCACCCAGACCCTCGTAGAACCACTGGTCGTAGCTCGAGAACATGGCATGGTCGCACGAGGCCAAAGGATCGTCGAACATCTCGATAAGCGCCCCGTTGCCGTCGGCGAGCATTCCGAGTAGGCTCGGGTTCTCCTCGCGCAGCAGCCAGCGCTCAAGAAGCTCGCTGTAGCCATACTCCGCAAGCAGCCTAAAGGCAAACGAGGTACCGAAGATGCCCGTGGTGAGCACGCCACCTTCGGCCTTGATCGCACGCACCAGTGCGCCCACCAGCTCCGACTGGTCGCCCAGGCCGAGCTCCGCGGCAAACGCCCAAGACGTCTGGGTCCCGTCGCCAAACGATCCGTTCTCGTGCTTAAAGCGATCGATGATCCGGGGCCGCAGCTCTGCGGCGGCCGCAGCAAAGCGCTCGACATCGCAGCCTAAGCGCTCCCCCGCCTCGCACACAAGGCCGAGCGCCCAAAGGATTGCGCACCAGCCCACAAACTCCTTGTCGGGGCTGCCGCTCGAGAAGCCCTGCGCAATCAGGCTGCCGTGGTCGCCCAGGCAGTGCGGAGCGAGCTCTGCCGCATCAAAGCCGAGCAGGTAGTCGCCAAAGCGCTCGATGCCCGCCCACTCCCGCTCGAGCAGGTCGCGTCGCCCGCAGACACGATCTGCAACAAGCGCCAGATACGGGTAGGCGATCTGCCATATAAGCGGCCCCTCGCCATAGGCGGGCCCGTTGGAGCCGATACCCATGAACGGCGCCGTCTCGGGAAGGCCGCCTCGCTCCGTCTGATCGCGTGCAAAATCCGCAAGCGTCTTGTCGATGAGGCCCGCGACGTTAAACGAGAACGTCTGGGACGCGGCGAGGGCCACCATATCGCCGCCGTAGCCAAAGCGCTCGCGCGCGCAGTCCTCAAACAGGCCGTGGTTGTTGTTGAGCTTGGTGCGGATCGCAGCCTCGTGCAGCCGCTCAAAGCGCTCGCAGCCCAGCTCAAGCTTACCCACCTGCGCAAGGTCCGTATGCACATAGGTCGCCACCGCCTCGACGATGTCGGCAGCAGACGCGCCCGTCACGCTCACGTATCGGAACGAATGCCAGCAGAAGCGGTTCTCAAACTCGTTGACGCCCTCGTGGCAGAGCACCGAGTCGTGCTGCTCGGCCGGCTCGGGAGCGTCGGGACCGCCGGGACACACGCCGCGCGGAGTCTCCATGCCGGCATAGCCCGCAACCGCCGTCCCTGTATAAGGGCCGCCATCGCGCCAGGTCTCGGAATAGAGAAGCTCGATGCGCGCACCCGCGTGAGCCGCCACGCGCATACGCAAAAATCCGGCGACGACCTCGCCAAAGTCGACAACCGTCGCCCCCTCGTGCTCAAAGATCCGCACGGGCGCAATGCTTCCCGCGCGCACGCACGGGGCGACCGGCGTGAGCTCGACCGAGCGAGTATCGTCATATACCGTCACAGGGCACGGGCCTGCCGCGGGAGCACCCCCGCGCAGGTCAAACACCTCGCCCAGATACACGTTATTGAACAGGAGGTCGCCCTCGCGCACACTCCACGAGGCATCGGTGGCAACGAGCACCTTGCCCTCGCCGTCGACGAGCCGTGCGGCCACGCGGGGCGTGCCGACCTCGGTCAGGCGCTCGCGCAGGTTGTACTTGCCAAACAGGCGTAAGGGCGAGGGGTTAAAAAATCCGTTGCCGAGCTCGATCTGGATCTCGTTTTCACCCTCATGCAAAAGGCCCGCCACGTCGACCTTGTGCGCATAGACCTTTTTGGTAAAGTTGGTCCACCATCCGAGAAGCTCGGAGCCATCCGCGCGCTTACCGTTGATGCGCACGCGCGCATAGCCCAGCACCGCCAGCTCGAGCTCGGCCCGTGCGGGCACGCTTTCAAGCTCAAACGACCCCATGACCACATGGTTTCGATATGTTTCGCCAAAAAAAGCCGACTCGGGCTCGTAGCAAAACGGCGCGCCTGCGATCCAGCGCGCCCCGTCCAATAACGTATGCTCCATCCTGACCTCTCAAGAGATAAACAGAATGGCGGCCCGCCACGTGGAACCGCCATTCTGGCTGGGGTGTAATCTGTACCGACGATTATTTGTCGGCGCGCTTCTTGCCCAGGTAGCTACCGTCGTCGTGATAGGTCGCCATGGTAAAGACAAAGGCAACGACCATGATCACGGCAAGGGTGCCCAGGTAGAACACGATATTGCTCGTGTCGGCGCCCGAGGGATCCATAAAGGTGGGGATACCGAAGAGACCGGCGCTGCCCATGCTGAAGGCGTGGACGTTAAGCGCACCCATAACCAGGCCGGCTGCTGCGCTGAAGACGATGTTCTGAATAAAGAGGAACTTGCTGGGGAGCTGGATACCGTAGAGCAGCGGCTCGCCTACGCCAAAGAACTGCGAGATGGTGGCCGGGATGGCAACGTTGCGGGTCTTGTCGCTCTTGGTGCGCAGGATCACGGCCAGGCCCTGGGAGACGCCCACGAAGCCGCCGATGGAACCGGCTGCCATGAGCGGGTCGTAACCGAGCATAGCGATGTTGTTGAGCATGATGGGGATGATGGCCCAGTGCAGACCGAACATAACGAGCGTGGAGAACGCACCACCCACGACGAGACCGACCACAGCGCCGCCCACGACGGGGATGTTGATGAGGGTCTCGGTGATGAGGGTGAGGACGCCCGAAATCATGGAGGCCACGGGGCCGATCACAAGGTAGGTCGCGGGAGCCATGATGGCAAAGCAGAGGAACGGCACGGCCATGGAGCGGATGAGCTGCGGGACGGCCTTGTTGAGCGCGCCCTCGAGCTTAGAGGCGGCCCACACGGCGATAAGGATGGGGATAGCGCTCGAAGTGTAGCCGGCCGCCGGGAAGATGACGGGAATGCCGAAGAAGGTGTTGTAGTAGCTCATCTGGAAGGCGGTGCCCTCGAGGATGGTGCCTGCGACCTCGGCCGTGGAGCTCAGGTTGACCATGGCCGGATACACGAGCGCCGCGCCGAGCGCCATGCCCAGAAACTCGTTGCAGCCGAACTTCTTGGCCGCAGTGTAGCCCAAGATGATGGGCAGGAAGTAGAAGAAGCCGTCGGCAATGGAGTACCAGATCATGTAGGCACCGCTATCGGCGGTGAGCCAGCCCATGGCAATGCAGAGGGCGAGCAGGCCCTTGATCATACCTGCGGCAGCGAGGGGCATAAGCGTAGGCGCCATACAGCCCGACACCGTGTCCATCAGCATGTTAAAGACGTTGCGGCTCTTCTCGTCCTCGTCCTCGGCCGCATCGTCCTCAGCGACCGTGCCCACGCCCGGGACCTTGTACTCGCTCACGAGCTCCTCGTAGACATCGTCCACGGCAGCGCCGATAACGACCTGGTACTGGCCGCCGGCCTTCATGACCTGGATGACGCCGTCAAGGTTGCTGATCGTCTCGTCCTGGGCGATCTTCTCGTCTTTGAGCGTAAAACGCAGCCTCGTGATGCAGTGGCGCACGTTCTTGATATTTTCGATACCGCCGACCCCTTTGAGGATCTCGCCGGCGAGTTCATGGTACTGACCCATGTGCTTACCCTTTCCGTGGATAAACGTACATTTGAGGACCGAGGACGTGAGCTTGGCGCTCTCCACGCCCGCTAGGGCGCAGATCTCGCTGAGCTTCACGGCGCTTGCGTCTTTGACCCTGATCTGCACGCCGCCGTCAAGCTCGATCACCGAGCTCACGTTCGTGTCGCCGCCGACCAGGGCTTTGATGGTCTCGAGAACATCCATCGCAAACCGCCTCTCCTTAGGTCCCAATCCATAGGGCCGCTGCCGTGCACTGCATCGACCTCAAGAATAGCTGCACAAAAAAGACCGAGCCAGAGGACTCCTAGAGCCTCTGACCCGGTCATGCTTCCAAATGGAATAACAATCCCACTGACACCTTGTCTCCGGCGCAGCTTTTCTTTCTGGCTACACTATAGCCATTGCGATGAAACGTTTCAAATGACGTACCGGCAAACGGTGGCTTTTACGCGGCAAACGGTTGAAACCCGTCGTTCCCCTTCAAAAAAAATGGCCATTTCTGTTGATAAGAGGCCATTTTGGGCCTACTTAACGACAAAAATGGCCATTTTTGTTGGCTGGGCAGCTAAGGCTGCTGTGCGCAAGTGGACCTCCCGCATCAAAACAGGCGGGAGGTCCACCCAGCTGTGGCTATTAATCTAGCGGCAGACGATCTCGACGGGCACATTCAAAATCTTGGCGACCTTAAGAATCGTGTCGGTCTGGCTGCCCAGGCAGGCGGCCATGTGGTGAGTCGGGCCCGTCTCGTTCCAGCGATCCATGAACTCACGGGCGCCGATCGAGAACTTCATACGCATGTTGGTGTCACCGAAGGTAAAGATCGGGCCGTCGACGTTCTCGCCCTCGGCAACCACAAACTTGAAGTTGCCGTCGCCGTCCTGCGTGATGCCCAGGAAGGTGATGGTGCCGTGGCCGGGATAGAACTGGGTGAGGTAGCCGCCGCCGGTCTTGCCGTGGAACACGGGGACGACCTTGAGCGTCGGCTTCTTGGCGGTCGAGATGTCGGCATCGCCAGAGCCGGAGTGGCCGATGATGACGATGTCCTCGGGGAAGTCGATGGAGTACATCTCGGAAAGCTGGCCGGTGCCAGAGATGGTCTTAAGGATGCTCATGGCGATGGCGACCTTCATATCGCCCTCGACCGCGCAGCTCGTGCCCTGCTTGATGAGCATGGAGAACGCCGGAATGAGCATGGAGTCGAGCACGCCGGCCTGACCCTTGGCATAGCCATCGTAGTGGCTGGCGACCAGACCGATCTCCTCGTCCTTGACCCACTGCTCAAAGGCAACGACGTACTTGGCCATCTCCTGGATGGGCTCGTCGCTCACCTTGGCGCCGCCCTCGACGTCGAAGGTGTCGAGAATCTCGGCAGCCTTGGCGTCCACGGCGGCCTGGTCATCGATGTTGTCGGCGATGGCCCACATCTTCTCCCAGTCAAACTGCTTGGTGTAGAGACCCAGACGGTTGTAGAGGTTGGTTTCGTCGATGTAGAGGTCCATCATGCCCGGGTACGGACGGCCGATCTGGGCGATGGTGGTGCGACGCAGGCGACGACGCACCTGGGCGGCGCGGCACCACTGCTCGAGCTGCTCGGCCACAGCCGGGTCGCCGCCCTCGACAACGCCGGTCACAACAGCATGACGCTTGCCGGCACGGTTAAGGTCGGCCACGACCTCGCCGGGGGCGCCGCAGGCGTACAGGTCGCCCAGCCACGTGGGGATGTCGGTGTTAGCGTAGTCGGGCTGGGCCTTCTTCTGCACATTGACCACGACGACGGGCACATCCAGGTCGCGCACGACCGGCAACACGTTGTAGCTCGTGGCATAGGTGAGCATCTGCAGGATGACCAGGTCGACGTCCTCGGCGCGGAACTTGTCGCCAGCGACCTGGGCCTGCTCCTTGGTGGTCACCATGCCGCCGTCAACAAGCTCGACTGTCGTGGGCAGCGTGGCCTTAAAGTCCTCGTACTGCTGCTCGAAGTTGGGAACGAGCTGCGGAAACTGCGGAAGATAGGCACCGAGGGTGATAGAAAAGACGCCAACCTTGGCCTTGGTGTTAACGAGCATCTATATCCACCTTTCTTGCGCTAGTCAACAAATGCTTCGTTGATCTTGATACCAAAGTCGCGGCAGGTGTTCTTGAGGCCCTCGTCGCAAATCTTGTTGAGGAAGTCATCCGAACCACCGTTGGCAGCACGTGCGGCCAGGTAAATCTCGGCGGCCTTCTCGACGGTGTGCGCCAGGCCAAAGGTCGTATCGAAGTCAGGGCCGGCGGCAAACAGACCGTGGTGGGCCCAGACGATGGTGTCGTAGGTCTTCATGAGCTCGGAGCTCGCCTCGGCGATGGCCGGGCCACCCGGGACCATCCAGGGCACCACGCCCACGCCGGTCGGGAAGACGACGACGCACTCGGTCATCATCTGCCACAGGATGCGGGTGAAGGCACGGTCCTCCAGCGGCACCACAAAGGACATCTCGATGATGCCGGGGGTGTGGGCATGGTAAATCACGCGGTCGGCGCCATCGGTACGGGCGGCGGCGACACAGTGGTTCATGTAGTGGCTCTCGAACTCGCTGGTCGGACGGGCGCCGTTGGCAAGGCCCCACACAATGCGGAAGGCGTCACCGGTCTCGTTGATCTCGACGATGCCGATGTTGGCATGCGGACTCTCGAGAACATTGCGCATGTACTTACCCGAGCCGGTGCTCACAAAGTACTGGCCAGCAAGATTCTCACCGCGCACGCCCATCTTGACCCACTCGCGAGGCTCCTCAAAGAACGGCTTGGCCTCGGCGACCTCCTTGTCGGTCATACGGTAAGTGAGGTTGCCGCCGTTGCGCTCATGCCAGCCCTGCTTAAAGCCGTCATCGCACAAGCGGCAGAAGCCCTTGATAAACGCCAGATCTTCCATTGCCATTGTTTGTCTCCTCTCCGGGACCCGCAGGTCCAATTGAAAAACGTAGCAAGCCGATTGACGTCGGCGCGGAGTATGGTTTCGTGTAGGGCCTCCGCGCCGTATGTCATCGGAGAGAGCCGCTCGCGCCCGGCAGGAGTCGTTTGCCGCACGCGGGGCTGGGGGTAGTTGAAAGGTGAGTCGGGGCAGGCCCTGCCCTCGTTTAGGCCTGGGTGCCCTTGGGGTCGATGCGCTTGACATTGAAGGAGCGGGCAACGCAGGCACGGGCATCGGCCAGGTCGGCAAAATCGCCGCCGGCGATCATCTGAACGATAAAGTTGCCGATGCAGGTACCTTCGATGGGGCCGGCGAACACGGGGAGCCCGCAGGTATCGGCCGTCATCTGGTTGAGGTAGTAATCCTGGCAGCCGCCGCCCACGATGTTGATGCTCGTGTAGTCGTGGCCCGAAAGCTCACGCAAGCCCTCGATGGCCTTGGCATACGAGCGCGAAAGGCTGCAGTAGTTGGTACGCATGATCTCGCCCACGGTGTGCGGGATCGGCTCGCCGCCCTCGGCACAGGCCTGCTTAATCTCCTGGATCATGGAGTCGGGGGCCAGGAAACGGTCGTCGTCGACATCGACATACGCCTCGAAGGGCTCAGCCTCGCGGCAGAGCGTACGGAGCTCGTCAAAGCCAACCTTATGATCCATGAGAGCCTTGTGCGAGGTCTTGCCCTCGACATAGTCTACGCCGTTGATCTCGCGACGGACGGACTGGTTCATCCACAAGCCCATGATGTTCTTGAGGAAGCGATAGCGCTTGAGGTAGCCGCCCTCATTGGTAAAGTTCTGCTTGCGGGCGAACTCGCTGGTGATAGCGTGCTGGTTCTCAACGCCCAGCAGGCTCCACGTTCCGCTCGAGATGTAGACGGCGTTGTCATCCTTGGCGGGAACGGCCAGGAAGGCAGAGCCAGTGTCGTGCGTGGCAGGCAGCACCACGGTCGCGGAGTAACCGATCTTCTCGGAGATGTCGGCCGTGAGCTCGCCGAGCACGGCGCCGGGCATGGTCGGATCCAGGAAGATGCTCTGGGGAATACCAAAGCGCGAAAGGATCTCGGTGTCCCACGTGCACTTCTCGGCGTCGAGCATGCCGGTAGTGCTCGCGTTGGTGTACTCGTTGGCCTTGATGCCGGTCAGACGCCAGTTGAGATAGTCGGGGATCATCAAGAAGGTACGAGCTGCCTCGAGCTGCTCGGGATGCTCGTTCTTGAGGGCGAGCAGCTGATAGAGCGTGTTGAAAGGCTGACGCTGAATGCCGGTGCGGGCATAGACCTCGGCCGGATCCATAATTTGGTCGGCAACTTCGTAGATGCCGTCAGTGCGGGCATCGCGGTAGGCGACCGTATCACCGACGATCTTGTTGTGCTCATCGAGCAGCACGAAATCAACACCCCAGGTATCGATTCCGATGGTGGCCGGAGCCTGTCCGGTCTGATCCTTGACGGCGCGCAGGCCTGCGACAACATGGTCGAACAGAGCCTCAACGTCCCAGCAGTCGTGGCCGTCTACGCGCTTTTGCTCGTTATCGAAGCGGTAGACCTCCTGGTAGGACATCTTGCCGTCCTCGATCCAGCCGGCAAGAACGCGACCGCTCGAGGCACCGATATCGACCGCTGCGTACTGCTTGGACTCGATGCGACTCTCCATGTGCTCTCCCCTTATTGAAGCGCTTCATTTACAGTTTTCATTATTATTTGAACCGTTTCAATTTCAATATGAGTCAACTTTAGTCCGGCGAGCGGTTGTTATCAATCGGTAAGCGGTAGTTTTTGGGTTAAAAACTCTTCTAAACAAAAGGATGCGGCCACCCACACTTAGCGGTTGGCCGCATCCTTAAAATGCTATTGAAATGATTCACATGCGAACGCTAACACACGGCCTTGACCGCCGCCGTCAGATCGAACAGCGTATCGAGCACAGCCTCGCAGCCATCCACCACGTCCTGCGGCAGCGGCACGATGTCGGGAACGGCAAAGACGTGGCAGCCGGCCGTGATACCCGAGACGCAGCCGTTGCGCGAATCCTCGACCACGGCGCACTCCTCGGGAGCAAAGCCCGCGCGCTCGCAGGCGAGCAGGTACATCTCGGGGTCGGGCTTGCCGTGCGCGACGTCCTCGCCGCAGGTCACCGTCTCAAACTTGTCAAAGAGGCCGACCGTCTTAAGGTTGCGCTCGGCGGTAACGTGGCGCGACGACGTCGCGAGGCCCACGTGATAGCCCGCAGCCAGCAGCTCGCCTAGGCACTCGGCAGCGCCAGCCTTAAGCTCCAGATCGGTCTTGACCATCTCGTCGCGAATCTCCTTATGGCGACGATAGATTGCCTCAGCGGTTTCGCTGCTGTCGTAATGCTCCTCAAGGATGCGCATGACATCGGGCAGCGTACGACCGATAAACTGATGGATCAGCGCATCATCAATCGCGAATCCCAGCTCGGCCGCGCCCGCCTTCCACGCCTTGATACCCAAACGCTCGGTGTCGACCAGCGTTCCGTCCATGTCAAAAATAACGGCCTTGATCATATCGGTCCCCCATCTCTTCGCGCTGCTGTACTCCCGCAACTTTACCGCACCTGTAAACTTGTATATAACGTATATAGCATATTGCACTTTCGTTACATAGATAGAAGTCTTATGACAAGCGGCTCGGTAGGATTATAGTTTTCGACCGAGTACTCAACGGCAAGGATCGATTCATGCTTTCAGACACCACCGCACCTGCAGAGGGGCTTCAGGACAAACTCACAGCGCTCGAGCAGCTGCTTTTGGCATACGGACGCGTCGCCATCGGCTTTTCCGGTGGCGTCGACAGCAGCTTTTTGGCCGCAGTCTGCGCCCGCATCATGCCCGCCAGCACGCTTCTCGTTCACCTCACCACGCCGCTCATCGGCACGCCCGAGCAGGCTTCGTTTGAGCGGGCGATTGACGGGCAGGCCGATGAGGGGCCGCATTTTAAGCTCCCCGTGCTCAACCTCTCGGTCGATCAACTGCAGCTCCCCCAGGTAGCCTGCAACGACGCCGACCGCTGCTACCACTGCAAGCGCGCCGGCTTTACCGCCATCGTCAACCACGCCAGGTCGCTGGGCTTTCCCACCGTCATCGACGGCAGCAACGCAAGCGACCGCAGCGACTACCGCCCCGGCATGCGCGCCGCCCAGGAGCTCGGCGTGCGCTCGCCGCTTATGGAGGTCGGCTTTACCAAGGACGAAGAGCGCGAGCTGCTGCGCGCCTGGGGCTATCCCGTCTGGAACCTGCCGGCAGGAGCCTGTCTGGCCACGCGCGTCCCCACGGGCGAGGAGCTCACACGCGAGAAGGTCGATGTGATTCGCGCCTGCGAGGACTACCTGCACGACCTTGGCCTGGACCAGGTCCGCGCGCGCTTGGTCGGCGGCTGCATGCATATCGAGGCCGCGCCGGCAGACGTTGCCAAGATTGCCGCCCTCGGCAACACCGCGGTCAACGACGGGGGCAAGGCCCCGCTTCCCGCCGCCATCGAATCTGCCCTGCACAACCTAGGCTGCGGCCATATCTCCCCCGAGGTCACCCCCTACATCCACGGCAACATGAACCTTTAGGTTACGCCGTTTTACAAACGGCGTAACCGCTCGGCGCTGCGCAGGCCCCGGGCACGGCAAACTGACGTTCAACTTCACGGGCGCGACCAAAAGGTCAGCGCCCGCTTGTTTCACGCCACCTTGCCGCACCCGGAACCTGCTCGCTCGCTTATGCTCAACCTGAACTACATAAATTGTCGCCAACCTGCCAAAAAGGGACAGGTTTATTTTGGCAGGTTTTATCTGGGGAAACGCAGACAAGGCCGCGACACCTATATGGCGTCGCGGCCCTGTTCTATTTATGCCAGCACGTACTGATACGTATCTCCCATGGGGACAAAAGTAACCAGCAGACCTGCGCCAGCGTCCCCGAGCGCGGCGGGCAGCCATTTCGCCATATACTCCATGCCCGGCTCCTCGCCATTAAAGTGACCCATATGGATTGCGCATTTTCCCTGACCGAGCATTGCGGCGTCGCGGATGTACTCGCTCACCGTAAAGTCGATAAACTCCATGGTCAAAATGCAATCGATGCCTTCGGAGTCGATATGGGCAATCTCGTCGTTATCTCGCCCCATGATGTGCATTGGAATCTCGACATTGCGGACGAGCGCGTCACCGTCGCCGATCAAGCGCGTCCCGTTTAATCCAAGCTTGTGTACGAGCGCCTGCGCAAGATCGCGGGCCGGCGTTGGCTCAATGCGGTACCTCATGAATGTCTCGTCTACCGCGGAGCCAAGCCAGTCCATCTTGACCGCGAATCCGTAAAAGATGCCGTCGACCATCGAACCGTCCGAGGCGAGCGGCACACCCGAGTGGATATAGTCATGGCAACGCCAGACCGCGCCACCCCATTCGTCAAGCAAAGCGCACTTTGCCTCAAAGGTCTTGTTCCCCGCAACCACTTCACGGCGGTCTCCGTGGTTCCAGAACAGTGCCTCGTGAGGAACAATCAGGTTAGCGCCAAGCTCCTTGGCACGACGAATCACCTCCGCCGTAGCCCAAATGCATGTAACTATTCCGGTACATTGCTGATCGATGTCGCCGTAAAGCACCTGATCGCGCGTCGTCGCAAGCTCGATGGGCTTCCCGGCAAAAGCATCAATGCCGTCACAGTAGTCCTGGATAGCTTGAATAGCCTCGCTGATAAGCATATGTAACAATAATCCCTTCGACATAATGTGCGGGGGGCAACATACATACCGCCCTGCAGAATCATCTTTAGACGGCACATTTTGAACTAGACCGCCTGTCTACGACCGCTTTTCTAGCGCTCGGAAATCGGACCGTTCTCGAGCTCATCCTCACTAAAGCCAAAGAACCAAGCCACAGCAAAGCTTACGACAAAGCCAGCCGCCGAAGCGATGACGGCACTGATCAGGTTCTCGTTGCCGCCGCCAACAAACGTCATATTATTGAGCACGTTGGAGGCAGCACCGGCGAGGTAAGCATTGACATGCAAGGCGAGCGCCACGGCACCGGCGACAAACGAACCCGCCATGCAGGCAACGAACAGTTTACGATAGCGGAACATCATGCCATAGATGAACGGCTCGCCGACGCCTCCGATGAGCTGGGCGACAACATACCCGGCACATTGGCTCTTTTCCTCCTTGTTACGGAGTTTGAGCCATGTCGCAATCTCCGCTCCATAGGCAGCCCACAGCGCAACCGTAGGGGCGACCAGAATAAAGCTGTCAGAGCCCGTCAACATAAAGTTTGCAATGGCAATCATGATGACCGCAACATGCATGCCCGTAATGACCATGGGCAACCAAATTGCTGCAAGCAAGCCGCCACCAATAATCGCCACGATACCTCCCTCGGCACCGAGGAACTCAAAGACAACCGCCAAACCGTTACCGCACCAAGAACCAAGAGGAGCAAGCAGGCAAAGCGCAAAGGGGACAGTCAGGGCAAGCGTGCAAAGCGGCGTAAAGACCGTGGTGAGCGAATCGGGCATGTGCTTGCGCAAGAACTTCTCGAACACGGACATCAACGCAACCGTGAGCAGAATGGGAATAACCGTCTGCGCATAGTTTGCAGGCACGCAAGGGATGCCATAAACGCTAAAGGCTTTTCCCTCGGCTGCCATTTGCATAAACGTCGGTTCGATAAGCACACCGCCCATAAAAGCGCCGTACATGGGCGTGGCGCCAATGTTCTTGGCAGCCGTAAAGCCCAAGAAGATCGGAATGAAATAGAACGTCACGTTGTAGAGCATATTGAGCAGGACATAAAGATCGCTCGTATCCGCAATGAGATTGAGCATCGTTGGCCCGAGTACGACGGCAACGGTTTTGAACATGCCCGACGCGAGCAGCAATGGAATCATCGGAACCATGGAGCCCGAGAGGTAGTTAAGAATCGCATTGCCAACGGCTGCCGGGGTAAGCGGTGTTTTGACTCCACTTGCGTCGAGGTTCTCGTCGATGCTCTCCTGCTTGGCCAAGCCGCTCATCTTGATGAGCTCGTCATATACCTTAGGCACGTTTTGCCCAATAATCACCTGGAACTGCCCGCCAGATATTTGAGCGCCGATGACGCCGTTAATTTTTTTAACAGCGTTAATGTCGGGCAACTCCATATCCTTAAGGTTAAAACGCAGACGCGTCATGCAGTGGGCTGCAAAGGTGATGTTGTCTTTGCCACCCAGCGCCTCGAGCACATCGGCTGCGATCTTCTTATTGTCAGCCATATCATCTTCCCTTTCGAACGATCCGGTTCCTCCCTCGCTGCGCGCGCGAGGAGACAAAGCGGACGGTGGCCCGTCGCCCGCACGGAAGTATTCGATTGTTGAGGGAAACGGCGTAAAGACAAAAGCTCCAAAACGAGACATCGACAGGTCGCTCTGTCTTTACGTCACGCTTCGGAAGCTCAGCTCTCGAATAACACCTTATGTCGCGCTAAGGGTATCAGCTTCACCATGCGAACGGCGGCCTCATGATGCCCAAAAGTCTGCGAACGGTACGCTTTCTTTGATGAACGGCATAGAAAGCGCCTATTTGTCGGCTGGCACCTTGCCCGTTACGTTGCCGGCATAGACCCGATTAACATGGAGCATGAGATACACCTTCTCCTCGGGCACGATGGAGGCATGATACGTTTCCTCGATAACTTCTGCCATTTTGTCAACACAAGCCGCTATAGCCGGGTGCTCCTCACAGAGAGGACGATAGAGCGCCGCATTATCGGTATTAAGCGGCTCCCCGGTGCGGACGCGCTCTAACAAGTAGCGTACATGAGTGTCATAGCGTGCATAGTCAAAAGCATCGCGGTCAACGGCGATAGCAAGATCTTTCTCGATGATCGCTACGAGCTTTTCGATCAGGCGTTCCTCGCGGCGGACGTCGTTTGACTTCGCCTTACTAGAACTTGCCATAACGCTGTTAACGATGCAGAGTGCGATGCCCGCCCTCTCCCCGCGTGGCATAGATATGCCGAATTCGCGCTCTATGCCAGCATGGGCAAGCATCGCGATCTTAAATTCAATGGGATATTGCTGTTGAACGTCACAAGAAAGCGGCATCTGAACAAACATGTGCTCACGGCAGCGCTTGATGGCAAAACTAATGTGGTCGGCGAGCGTAAAAGGAAGGTTCGCCGACAGCTCGCGCGAAATGTTGGTGCGCGCGACATCGGCAATCTGCGCACTAAACTCCATTACCTTGGGATCGATCTCGTTAAGAAGTGGCAGATAGCGCGCATCAACGTTGTAAAACGTGCGCTCAATCTGCGCAAGCGAAACCTCATCGGGGCCGTCAGGAAAACCAATGCCTTTCCCCAGTGCCACAAGCTCGGTTCCCTTATCGTTGACAAGCAAGGCGGCATTGTGATTAATGCGCTTAACGACCCTCATGATGCCTCCGAAAATAGGCGCAGCCGAAGGGCAAGCGCAATGAATTCTAGTTAAGATGGTTCGCCTCGATTATTCCACGCAACGTCACGCGAAACAAGCAAACCCGAGCCCCCGCAACCTACTAAAAAAGGGACAGGTTTATTTTGGCAGATTTTTATCGGGGAAAACGCGAAGAGGGACACGCCATATCACCGTTGTGGGCAGAGCGGCATTCATGCAGCTCGCTCTGCGCATACCTGACATCCACAAGACCCTCGCCCCGTATCCCGATATTAAAATTGAGTTCATTGGCGCCGGAGAGTAGAATACCGCATCCGACGGCTACGGCATCGGCAGCCAGATTGCCGAGCGCGTCAGCACCCGGGCAAGCAGCCACGCCAAAGCTACCGTCATCGACCTCGGCACATACCTTTAGCGCACGGCCTTGACCGCGGCCGGCAGATCGAACAGCGTGTCGAGCACGGCCTCGCAGCCATCTACCACGTCCTGCGGCAGCGGCAAGATATCGGGCGCGGCAAAGACATGGCAGCCGGCCGTGATGCCTGAGACGCAGCCATTGCGTGAGTCCTCGACCACGGCACATTCCTCGGGAGCAAAGCCCGCGCGCTCGCAGGCGAGCAGGTAGATCTCGGGATTGGGCTTGCCGTTCAGAGTATCCTCGTTGCAGGTCACCGTTTCAAACTTGTCAAAGAGGCCGACCGTCTTAAGGTTGCGCTCGGCCGCAACGCGACGCGACGACGTCGCAAGGCCCACGTGATAGCCCGCAGCCAGCAGTTCGTCCAGGCACTCGGCAGCGCCAGCCTTAAGCTCAAGATCGGTCTTGACCATCTCGTCGAGAGCATCCCTGTAGCGGGCTTCGACCGTCTCGACGATTTCGCGGCTGCCATAATGCTCCTCAAGGATGTCCCTGACATCGGGCATCGAGCGACCGATAAACTGATGGACCAGCGCATCGTCAATCGCGATCCCCAGCTCGGCAGCGCCCACCTTCCATGCCCTCATGTCCAAACGCTCGGTGTCGACCAGCGTTCCGTCCATGTCAAAAATGACAGCCTTGATCATATCGGCCCCCTTCGCCGGCTTGCGTTACCGCAACCCCATCCCACTTTGCAACTTGTATATAACGTATATATCATATCGCGACAACCTGCTGAAAAGGGCCAGGTTTATTTTGGCAGGTTTTATCTGGGGAAACGCCGAATAGCTCCATATGCACAACCGTCGCAGCTCCATATGAGGCAAATGAATCAGTAACGTCTATCCCAAATCTTGAGTATTTGTTCGATAGAACGGCCCCTGCCGGCACCTGCTAGACTGGTAGATTCCCAACCATCTAGCCAGGAGCCGCAATGTCGCGCAAGTCCGCCTACAAGCAAGTACTTTCCATCGGCACCGCCGTGGTGCTGGGCTTTGCGCTGTTTACGGGATCGCTCGACGGGGCGCCCAAGCTGCTCTCGCCGCAAAGCGATGAGCAGGCGGCGGCTCTAGCCGAGAAGCAAAGCGAGAGCCCCAACCGCACCGACGACGAAGCGGACTTGGTCGCCCGGCTCGAATCGGGAACAGCGAGCTCCGAGGACTCCGGCGATGGCTCCGAATCCGCCACGACCGGCACCGCTGACGATGCCTCTTCGAACGCCACCCCCGTCGACGAAGTGGAAAACCCCGACCTCAACCGCGCCCGCGGCGTATATCTCAGCAGCATTCCCGACTACGCCGGCAACCCCTACGTTGCCCTCCGCGCCGACGGCACGCATCCGCTCGGCACGCCGTCGTTCACGCTCGATGAATACGAACGGGCCACCGAAGAGGGCTGCTTTAAGAAGTTCTCTAAACTCGACAGCCTGGGCCGTACCCGCAAAGCGCTCGCCTGCATAGGACCCGAATCGCTCGGCCAAGGCAAGCGCGGCGACATCTCGCGCATCCATCCCGCCGGTTGGCACCAGCAGCGCTACGACTTTATTCCAGGCCAGAGCCTCTACAACCGCTGTCACCTTATCGCCTGGTCGCTCTGCGGCGAAAACGCCAACCGCAAAAATCTCCTCACCGGTACTCGCTATCTCAACGAGACAGGCATGTTGCCCTTCGAAGAGCAGATTCTCGGCTACATCCACGACACGGGCAACCACGTGCTCTATCGCGTCACACCCATGTATAACGAAGAGGAACTTGTCTGCCGTGGCGTGCGCCTTGAGGCACAGTCGGTCGAGGACCACGGCAAAACGCTGTGCTTCCACGTGTACTGCTACAACCTGCAACCGCATGTGCAGATTGACTACGCCACCGGCCGCAACCAGGCCTCGGGGGACTAGCCCTAACCACGACAAGAACCGATTTGCATCCCCCAGGGATCAAAAAGGGCCGCTCCGGATTACCCAGAGCGGCCCTTGCATCGGCATGCATGTTGCAGACAAAGCCACACGCTACTTGGCGCGGCCCTCCTCATAGCGCTCGACCAGCTTGGCCTGAACGTCATAAGGCACCTGCTCATAGCCTGCGGGCTTCATGGTAAAGTCGCCCGTGCCGCGCGTGATAGAGCGCAGGCGCGTCGAATAATCCGTCAGCTCGGCCAGCGGCGCCTGGGCAATGACCACGGTGTCTCCGCGCTCGTCGGTCTCCATGCCTGTCACGCGACCGCGCGAGGCCGAGATGTCGCCCATCACGGCGCCGGCATAGCTCTCGGGGATCGTCACCGTAATTTCCTCGATGGGCTCCAGCACCACCGGGTCGGCATCGGCGCACGCCTTGCGCAGGCCGATGCGGGCCGCCGCGCGGAACGCCATCTCGTTGGAGTCGACGCTGTGATACGAGCCGTCGTACACCGCGACGCGAATGCCCGTGAGCGGATAGCCGGCAATAATGCCGTCCTTCATGGTCTCCTGGACGCCCTTGTCCACGGCGGGGATCAGCGAGCGCGGAATGCGGCCGCCCACGACCTCATCCACAAACTCGTAGCCGTCGCTCGTGCCGTCGGGCCCAATAAGCGGCCCCACACGCAGCCAGCAGTCACCATACTGACCGGCACCACCGGTCTGCTTCTTATGACGACCCTGGGCACTTGCCGTGCGGCGGATGGTCTCGCGATACGGAATGCGGATCGGCACGCTCTTTGCCACAACCTTGGTACGGTCCTCCAAACGGTTGAGCAGCACCGAAACCTGCGCCTCGCCCACCGCCGAGATGATGGTCTGCCCGGTCTCCTCGTCGCGGTCGATACTCATGGTCGGATCGGCCTTGCAGGCCTTCTCGATAAACGTGTAGAGCTTCTCTTCGTCGCCGCGATTCTCGGCCTCAATGGCGATGCGGTACTGCGAGTTGGGGAACTTAAACGCCGCCGCCTCGACCTTACCGGTAATCGAGAGCGTATCGCCCGTCTCGGCCGCCAGCTTGGGCGCCACGATGATGTCGCCAGCATACGCGTGCCCGACCTCGGTCATGTCGCGGCCGCACATCACATACAGGTGAGCCAGACGGTCGCTCTTGCGCGTGCGGGCGTTGACCAGCTCAAGGCCCGGCTCAAGCGTGCCCGTCAGCACCTTGATAAAGCTGATGCGACCCTGCTGCGGATCGGCCAGGGTCTTAAACACAAACGCCACCGGACGATCATCGTCGCTCGAAATCTTGAGCGAATCGCCGTCGATAAGCGGCATCTCGCCGTAGTCGGTCGGCGCCGGGAAGTACGTCGCGATGTCGTCCATCAGCGAGTTGACGCCCTGCTCCTTAATGCAATCGCCCGCAAAGACCGGCACAAAGATGCGCTCGGCGATCGCCTTCGACAGCAGGCCTTCAAGCTCCTCCTGCGTCAGCGTCTCCTCGCCTTCCAGGTATTTCATCATCAGCTCATCGTCGGCCTCGGCCACCAACTCGCACAGATGGTCATGGGCCTCCTCGGCCTGGGCACGATACTCCTCGGGAATCTCCGACTCAACGGCTTCGGTGCCGTTGCAGTGACGCGCCTTCATACGCACCAGGTCGATGATGCCGTTAAAGTCCTCGCCCTCGCCCCAGCCCAGGGTCACGGCGCCCAAGCGCGTGCCAAAGCGCTCCTGCAGCAGGTCCATCGTGGTCGCAAAGCTGGCCTCGGAGCGCGACAGGCGGTTTACGAACACCGCACGCGCCAGGCGCAGGTCCTCGGCGGCATACCAGAGCTTAACCGTCGTAGGCTGCGGGCCGGACTCGGCGTCGACCACAAACAGAGCCGTCTCGCAGACGCTCATCGCGGCAAAGGCGTCGCCGATAAAATCGGGGTAGCACGGGGCATCGAGCACATTGATGCGCGCGCCCTTCCAGTCGATCGGCGCAATGGTCGTCGAGATGGAAAACGCACGCTTGACCTCTTCGGGGTCATAGTCGAGCGTGGGCTTGGTGCCGTCGTGGCCGCCCAGGCGGGCGGTCTTGCCGGAAAGGTGGAGCATGGCTTCGGCGAGTGAAGTCTTGCCCACCCCGCCTTGGCCTACGAGCACCACGTTCCTTACGTTACCGGTCTTGGGAGCACCCATGATGACCTCCTTGCAGGGCCGCGCGCAATGCGCGAGACCAACGGGGAGAGTTCGCGGTCGGTGCCGTCCCGGGAGCAGCATGGTCGGCAGCCGAGCCGACTCACCCTCCAAATGTCCTATGCCACCACCCTACCCTCACGGGCGGCTGTCCATGCATACCTTTCGGCGCACGTATGAATACAGGCGGCGAGAGGAAGAGACAAGCTTGTGAGGCGATTATTAAACCCCGTCGATGCAAACAAAAAGCCGCCACAGACCGTAAGACCTGCGGCGGCTTCGCCTCAATTAATAGTTGAGTAAATACCTGAGCCTATCCCTCGATACGGCTCAAGAACTCACGGGTGCGCTGCTCACGCGGATGGTCGATGACCTGCTCGGCAGGACCCTCCTCGACAATGCGGCCGCCATCCATAAAGACCACGCGGTCGGCAACATCGCGCGCAAACTGCATTGCGTGGGTTACAATCACCATCGTCATATTCTGCGCGGCAAGGTCTTTAATGACACGCAGTACCTCGGCCGTCAGCTCGGGATCGAGTGCCGAAGTCGGCTCGTCAAAGAACAAGATCTCCGGGTCGAGCGCCAAGGCGCGGGCGATACTCACACGCTGTTGCTGACCGCCCGAAAGCTCACATGGCACCTTGTTCTCGTTGCCCGTAAGCCCCATCTGCGCGATCAACTCACGCGCACGCGCTTCGGCCTGCTCGCGCGGACGCTTGAGTACGCGAACCGGAGCGTCGGTGATGTTTTTCATCACCGTATAGTGCGGAAACAGATTGTAATTTTGGAACACCAGGCCGAATCGCGAGCGTGCTTGTTTGGGCACATCGCCCTTCGCATAGACCGCGCCCGAACCCGCATCCGTCGCAACGGCAAGGTCACCAAACGAGAGCGAGCCTCCGTCGAGTGTCTCGAGCAGCGTGGCACACCGCAGCAGCGTGGACTTGCCGCCACCCGAAGGCCCGATAATCGCCACGACCTCGCCACGCTTGACCTCGAGCGAGATATCCTTGAGCACCTCATTGCCGCCAAACGCCTTGCGCGCGTTCGATATATTCATTACCGAATTAATCATGGTAGTAATCCAATTTTTTCTCGGCGGCGCCCAGCAGCATCTCGACGACGAAATTAAAGACCCAGTAAATCAGCGCCGCGATCGCAAACGGCACCATGCTCACTTGCGAGGCAACCAGCGCCTTGGCCGTCGAGAACATCTCCCCCACACCGATGGCAAACGCCAGCGATGTGTCCTTGACCAGCGTGATGATCTCGTTGCCCATCGCCGGCAAAATGCGTTTGGCAACTTGCGGCATCACGATATACAGAAACGTCTGCACGCGCGAATAGCCCAGCACCTCGGCTGCCTCGTATTGACCGCGCGGAATGGACTGCAAGCCCGAGCGATAGATCTCGGCAAAGTAGCCGGCGTAGTTGATGATGAACGCTACGACGCACGCCGTCCACTTGGAATCGGGCGTGAGCGAGATGCCGAACACGTAGTACGGGGCGAAGTAGATGGCAAACATCTGTAGCATGAGCGGCGTGCCGCGCATGACCGAAATATAGATGCGCGCGATCCAGCGAAGCGGCGCAATTTTGCTCATGCGCATAAACGCCACGGGAATTCCCAGCGGAATCGACCCCAACAGCGTCAGCACAAACAGCTGCAAGCTGACCAAGAATCCCTGGCCAAGCATCTGCATCATGACCTGAATAGACAACCCAAGCTCTCTTTCACAGTAACGGAACAGCGGATTTTACTCTCAAATAGGCACAGTGCCCAAGATTGCGAGCGACAAGCCCGACGAAGCGTACTTTGGTACGCGAGGAGGGTTGGAGCCGCAAGGTTGGGTGCTGTGGCTATTTGAGAACCCAGTTGTCGAAGGATAGACCGTAATCTGCATACTTATCGCACAGGTCCTTGACCGTGCCGCCCTCGTAGAGCGCCTTGAGTGACTCGGTTACAGCATCGGCCGACTTGGTGTCGCCCTTCTTAAAGCCGACGGCGTAGTGCTCGCTGGACAGCGGCTTGTCGAGCTGCGTATAGGCATCGGGCTTGGCGGCCAGCTGATACTGAGCGATCGAGAGGTCACAGGCAACGGCATCGACCGCACCACTCTCGAGCTGCATAAACGCCGTGTTGTACTCACCGATGGTATCGAGCGTGGCAAACGTCGCGGCCAGATCCTTCTGGTCGCCCTCGAGCACATCCTGCGCAGCGGAATCAGTCTGGGTAATCACGGTCTTGCCGGCAAGATCCTCCCAGCTCTTGATACCCGCGTCCTTCTTGACCACGAGCACCTGCTCATTGAGCATGTACGGCTCGGAGAACGTGTAGTCGTCCTCGCGACCCTCCATGGTAAAGCCGTTCCAGATGCAGTTGATGGCGCCTGAGTTGAGCAGCGTGTCCTTGGCATCCCAATCGATGGCCTCGTAATCGACATCCCAGCCCTGCTTATCGGCAACGGCCTTGGCAAGGTCAAGGTCAAAGCCCGTGTACTCGCCGTCATCGCCCACAAAGCCGTACGGAGGGTAGGACTTGTCAAAGCCCACCACGAGCTTCTTGGACTCCGCGGCGCCCTTCACATCCTTGGCCGCGGCAGAACCAGCAGCGGAGCCCTTGCCAGCACCACCGCCGCAGCCGACAAGACCAAGGCCAAGCACCGTGGCGAGCGAGCCGGCTAGACCAACAAACTGACGACGAGACATATCGGTATTCATGGTATTCCCCCTCGATAGCACTTTAGTTAGGTAAAGTGAGTCATGTAACGTTCAGAATCATACACTTTAGTGGGATAGAGTACAAGGGAGTGCCTGCCCGGCGCGGGCGGGGAGCGGCGCGGAATTAAG
>NZ_QRWO01000023.1:0-50177 GCF_003459655.1 Collinsella sp. AF19-1LB | reverse complement strand
GCGCAGTGCGCCGACCGCCGATATATGGGGTCTGATATTTTCTATCAGCTAGGGCCTCTTACTCGTCTAGGAGATCCTCTGGCATGTCGTTGCCGTCGCCTAGGTCGACTGGGGCCTCTTCGGCGTCGGTTGCGGCCTCGGCGCCTTCGTCTTCGGGCTTCTCCTTGGCGGCCGTCATGCGGGCTACGGCGCAGATGCGGTCGTTGTCGTCGACGGTCATCATCTTGACGCCCTGGGTGGCGCGGCCGGTCTGGCTGATCTCGTCGGTCTTGACACGAATGACCGTCGCGCCCTCTGTCACGATGAACAGCTCGTGCTGCGGGCCCACCGTCTTCATGGCCGCGAGGTTACCCTTACGCTCGGTCATTTGGATGGTGTAGACACCCTGGCCGCCGCGATTCTGCTCCGGGTAGTCCGCAACCGGCGTGCGCTTGCCGTAGCCGCGCTCGGTGATGACGAACAGATCGCCGTTGCCGTTAGTGACTTCCATGCCCAGAACGCTCACGCCGTCCTTCATACCGATACCGCGAACGCCGCTGGTATCGCGGCCGGTGGCGCGCACCTGCTCCTCGGAGAACATGATCGCCTTGCCCGCGGTGGTGGCCAGGATAATCTTGTCGCCCTCGCGCACGCGGCGCACGTTCAGCAGCGCGTCGTCGTCACGCAGGTTGATAGCGATCAGGCCGTCGCGACGGCTGCGGTCATATGCGCTCATCACGGTCTTCTTGACCATGCCGCTCTTGGTGGCAAACATCAGGTACTCGTCAGCAGGGAACTCGCGGCAGCTGATGACGCTCGCGATCTTCTCGCCCTCCTCGAAGGGCAGCAGGTTGACGATCGCGGTACCGCGCGCCTGGCGCGTACCCACCGGCAGCTCGTGCACCTTCAGGCGATAGACCTTGCCCTTGCTCGAGAAGAACAGCACGTACTCGTGCGTGGACGCGATGAACATCTCGTCGATGACATCGTCCTCTTTGAGGTTGACGCCCGACACGCCCTTGCCGCCGCGTTTCTGGGCGCGGTAGGCGGCCACCGGGATGCGCTTGACATAGCCGGTGTGGGTGATGGTCACGACCATGTCCTCGTCGGCAATGAGGTCCTCGACGTCCAGGTCCTTCTCGACCTGGCTGATCTCGGTGCGGCGCTTATCGCCAAACTTCTTGGAGATCTCGCGCATCTCTTCCTTAATGACGCCCAGGATCTTCTCCTCGTGCGCCAGCAGGTCCTCGTAGTAGGCGATGGCGCGGCGCAGGCCGTCCAGCTCTTCCTGGATCTTGTCGCGCTCCAGGCCGGTCAGGCGGCGCAGCTTCATCTCGAGGATGGCCGTGGTCTGCTCGGGTGTAAAGCCAAAGCGCTCGATCAGGCGGCTGCTGGCCTCGGAATCGGTCTGCGAGGAACGGATGATGCTGATGACCTCGTCGATATGGTCAAGGGCCATCAGGTAACCCTCGAGGATATGCGCGCGGGCCTGAGCCTTCTTAAGGTCGAAGCGGGTGCGGCGAGTGACTACGTCGACCTGGTGGTCGATGTAGTGCTGCAGCATCTCGCGCAGGCTCAGGCATTTGGGAACGCCGTTGACAAGTGCTAGGTTGTTGGCGCCAAAGGTCGTCTGCAGCGAGGTGTACTTATACAGATTGTTGAGCACGACCTGCGGAATGACGCCCTTCTTGAGCTCGATGACCAGACGGATACCCTTCTGGTTGGACTCATCGCGCATATCCGAGATGCCCTCGATGCGCTTATCGTTGACGAGCTGGGCGATCTTCTCCTGCAGGGTGCCCTTGTTGACCATGTAGGGAATCTCGGTAAAGACCAGGCGGCTACGGCCGGTCTTGGTGGACTCCACATGAGCCTTAGCGCGCACGGTGATGGAGCCGCGGCCGGTCTCGTAGCTCTGCTTAATGCCGGCACTGCCCATGATGATGGCACCGGTGGGGAAGTCCGGACCGGGCATGATCTGCATGAGCTCGTCGACGGTGGCGTCGGGGTTGTCGATCAGGTAGCACGTGGCTTCGATCGCCTCGGTAAGGTTGTGCGGGGCGATGTTGGTAGCCATGCCGACGGCGATGCCCTGGCTGCCGTTGACCAGCAGGTTGGGGAAGCGCGCGGGCAGCGCCTGGGGCTCGGCGAGCGACTCATCGTAGTTGGGCTGCCAGTCGACGGTATCCTTCTGCAGGTCGCGCAGCAGCTCCATGGCGGGCTTTGCCAGGCGGCTCTCGGTGTAACGCATGGCGGCGGCGCCGTCGCCATCGATGTTGCCAAAGTTGCCGTGACCGTCGATGAGCGGCGTGCGCATGGAGAACCACTGCGCCAGGCGGACCATGGCCTCGTAGACCGCGAAGTCACCGTGCGGATGGTACTTACCGATAACTTCGCCGACCGTCCAAGCGGACTTCTTGTGCGGACGGTTGGGGTAGATGCCGCTCTCGTTCATGGCGTACAGGATGCGACGGTGCACCGGCTTTAAGCCATCGCGCACGTCCGGCAGGGCGCGCGCCGTGATGACCGACATCGAGTACTCGATGAACGACTGCTTCATCTCGCGGCCGAACTCCGAAATCTGGAGCTGACCGCCGTTGATATCCTCGCCGGCCGAGGCGCCACGGTCGACTTCGCCAAAGCTCTCCTCGAGCTCGGCGTCGTCGTCCTCTTCCTCATCATCGGCATCGGGGTTATAGGCGTCCGGATCGCCGTCCTCGCCCTGCTCAGCACGGGCAAGCAGGCGCTTCAGATCATCGGGCATGCCGGCGTCGCCGGCCTCGTCCATACCCTCGTTATTGTTGATATCGTCTGCCACGTTACCTCCTCTTAAGCGTCAAGGAATCGTGCGTCATGCGCGTGCTTCTCGATGTACTCGCGGCGATAGCCGACCTCGGAACCCATCAGCTCGCGCACGGCGCGGTCTGCCACCACGGCATCCTCGATCGACACGCGCTGCAGGATGCGGGTCTTGGGATCCATCGTCGTCGAGGCGAGCTGCTTGGGGTCCATCTCGCCCAGACCCTTGTAGCGCTGGACGGTATAGCCCTTGCGCTTCTTGGTGATCTTGCCATCCTTGGCCTTGCCGTCTTCGTCGTTATCGTCGGGGTTCAGGCCCAGACTCTGGATGGTGTCGCGCAGGATCTCGTCTTCGGGCTGGCGGCCGTTGGGATACACGTAGTGGATCTTGTTGCGCACCTTAATGCCAAAGATGGGCGGGCAGGCAACATAGACGTAGCCGGCATCGATCAGCGGACGCATGTACTTGTAGAAGAACGTCAGCAGCAGGATGCGGATGTGCGCACCGTCGACGTCTGCATCGGTCATGATGATGATCTTGTGGTAGCGCGCCTTGGTGATATCGAAGTCGCCGCCGTCGCCGGCACTCGTCGTGACGCCGCAGCCGATCGCGGTAATCAGCGACTGGATGGTGTCACTCGAGAACGCGCGATGGTCACCAACGCGTTCGACGTTCAGAATCTTGCCGCGCAGGGGCAGAATCGCCTGGATGTCTCGGCGACGGCCGTCCTTGGCCGAACCGCCTGCCGAGTCACCCTCTACGATGAAGAGCTCGGTCAGCTCGGCATCGCGCACCGAGCAGTCAGCGAGCTTACCGGGCAGGGACGCCGTCTCGAGCAGGCTCTTGCGGCGGGTCGCCTCGCGCGCCTTGCGGGCGGCGTTGCGCGCCTTGCAGGCCTGTTGCGCCTTCTTGACAATCTCGCGGGCGGGCTTGGGATGCTCCTCCAAGTAATCGGCGAGACCGTCGGTCACGATCTTGAGCGTGAGCGCGCGCATATAGGAGCTACCGAGCTTGGCCTTGGTCTGGCCCTCAAACTGCGGATCGGGCAGCTTAACCGAGATAACGGCCGAAAGGCCCTCGCGCACATCGTCGCCGGTCAGGTTGGCGTCTTTTTCCTTGAGCAGGTTCTGTTTGCGCGCGTAGTCGTTGATCACGCGGGTGAGCGCGGTGCGAAAGCCCTCAAGGTGCATGCCGCCCTCGGGAGTGTAGATGTCGTTGGCGAACGACATGACGTTCTCGCCGTAGCCGCTATTCCACTGCAGGGAAACCTCAACCTCGCCTATCTTGGCCACAGGCGCGTCCGGATCCGATTTGCCCTCGATGTAGATGGGCTCCTTAAAGGCCTCGGGGACGTCCTTGCCCTCGTTGAGAAACTTGACGAAGTCGACGATGCCGCCCTCGTAGCAAAACTCCTCCACGTGGGGAGTCGCCTCGCGCTCGTCGGTCAGCACAATCTTAAGGTTCTTATTGAGGAACGCCGTCTCCTGCAGACGGTTGTGCAGCGTATCGAAATCGTAGATGCAGGTCTCGAAGATCTCGTCGTCGGGCCAGAAGGTGACGGTGGTGCCCGTTGAATCCGAGGTGCCCACGACCTCCATCTTCTTGACGGTCTTGCCGCGCGAGAACTCCATCTCGTAGGTGTTGCCATCGCGACGAACCTGAACGACCACGCGCTTGGACAGCGCGTTGACGACGGAGATGCCCACGCCGTGCAGGCCGCCCGAGACCTTATAGGCCGAGTTATCGAACTTACCGCCGGCGTGCAAGATCGTCATAACGACCTCGAGCGTCGGGATCTTTTTAACAGGGTGCTCGTCGACGGGGATGCCGCGCCCGTTGTCGACGACCGTGATGGAGTTGTCGGCGTGGACCGTCACCTGGATCTCGGTGCAGAAACCGGCCATGGCCTCGTCGACGGAGTTGTCAACGATCTCCCACACCAGGTGATGCAGACCGCTGGCGCTCGTCGAGCCGATATACATGCCCGGGCGCTTACGAACGGCCTCGAGACCTTCGAGAATCTTAATCTCGCCGCCATCGTAATCGTTTTCGTTTGCCACACGTCCTCCTTCAGTCAAGAAAATGTGTACAGCCTTACTAGTTTATCGTAAAAAAATACCCTCGGGAACGAGGGTATTTGGCTCTACAAGGCCACCAGATGCGATTTAAGGCTCTTTTTTGCTTTGCACGCCCTTGGCCCACTCGGCACTGGCTCTCATGGCATTCTCGAGGGCCTCGCGCAGTTTTTGGTCTTCGATGGGCGCCACTTGGCGCTCGATCTCGGTACGCTCGGCCTCACTTAGGTCGGCGTGCGGGGCCGGCGATCGCTCGGTCGTCGCCGGGCGCAGGCGCTCCTTGGCGGCGGACGGTGTGTGACCGGGCGCGGTGGTTTTGAACACCAGGCCGTCCACATGCGCACCGGCGCGCTCCATGCGTGCGCGGATGATCTCGCGCAACAGCGTCATTTCCTGCGTCCACGAGGGCGAGTCGAGATATACCAGCAGCTCATTGGACTCGGGCAGGTAGCGCAGTCCCGTCACATGCCGTCCCTCGCGCGTGCCCGAGCACACCGCGTTCCATGCGCGATAGACCGTGCGCGACTCCTCGGCAGCCTCCATCTGCGCACGGCGCTTAGGCGTTGCAGCCGCCAGGATGCGCTGGCGCTCTGCGTTCAAAAACCCGCTGAAGGCGACTGTCTCGCTCTCGCGCTCGTAATTAGCACGTCTCACCCATGCTCACCACCTTGGCTCGATCAAGCAGGTCATCGGTAAAGTACCCCAAGTTGGTCGTAGTTATGACCGTCTGGATATCATCGCCGATCAGCCGCAGGAAAGCACCGCGACGCCCGCCGTCGAGCTCGCTCATCACGTCGTCCAGAAGCAGCAGTGGGGCGGTGCCCAGGACATCGCGAGCCACGGCAACCTCGGCCACCTTCCAGGACAGCACCAGCGTGCGCTGCTGTCCTTGGCTGGCAAACGAACGGGCGGAGCGACCCGCCACGGTAAACTCAATCTCGTCGCGATGCGGTCCCACCAGCGTCACGCCGCGGCGAATTTCCTCGTCGGCGTGCTCATCGAGGGCAGCCAGCATGCGCTCGTACGCCCAGCCCTTCAGCTCTTCGCGATCCTCGACCTGGGGCAAATCCCCCAGCGTGGACGCATAGGACACGTTGGCGGCCTCACCGGACGCCACTTGCCCGTAGGCAGCGCGCACATGGCCCGCCAGCCGGTCGAGTAGGGCCAACCGGTGCACGAGCAGGGCCGAGCCCGCGCGGGCAATCGAATCGTTCCACGCGCCGAGCATCTCGCGGCAGCACCAGGTCTCCTTGAGCAAGGCATTACGCTGGGTCACGCAACGCCCATAGGTATTCGCAAGATCGGCATAGCGTGCGCTCAGTTGCATGCCAAAGTCATCGAGGGCGGCGCGGCGCACACTGGCGCCTCGCTTAACCATGTCCAGATGGTCGGGACAAAACAGCACGCTCGGCAGAACCCCGCGCACACCGGCGGCGGAGCATCTCTTGCCGTTGCGGCTAAACGAGCGCTTACCGTCCCCCGCGCTCAATCCCATATCAAGCACGCGGCCGTCGCCCTCGAGCCTCAGCTCGACCTTGCACGAGCCCACGCCGTCATGGACGAGCTCGGCTGCGGTCGGATGCCTAAACGAGGCACCGCTCGTCAGCAGCTGCAGCGCCTCTATGAGATTGGTCTTTCCCGCTGCGTTGGGTCCCGCAAGTATCGTCACGCCCTCGTCCAGGGCAAGGCGATAGCTATCGAAGCTGCGGTAGTGCGCGACGGAAAGATCGCGGGCGAACATGGTCATGGCGCAGCGCTAGATGCGGACCGGCATGACTAGGTACAGGTAGTTGATCTTGTCGTAGGACTTGAAGATGCCCGCCTGCGAGTAGCTCTTGAGCTCCAGCGTGATCTCCTTCTCCTTGGACAGGGCATTGAGGCAGCCGAAGATGTAGTGGTAGTTGAAGGCGATGGTACCCGACTCGCCCTCGGCCTCGACATCGATCGTCTCCTGCGCAAGGTCCTGGTCATTGGAAATGGAGGACAGGCCCATCTGCCCGTTCTCGACATCGATCTCGAACTTGACGGCGGGGTTGGCGCTCGCGATAACGGCCACGCGCTTGAGGGCGGCGTTAAAGGCGGCGACGTCGATCTTGACGCTCGTCACGCACGAATCGGGGATGAGCTGCTTGTAGTTGGGGTACACGCCCTCGATGCGGCGCGACACGTAGGTGGTGTTGCCGGCCTCGAAGACGACCTGGGTGTCGGTAGCCCCGATCATAATGGTCGCCTGGCTGGCCATGATGTTCAGCGCGTCGTTAAAGGCGTCGGCTGGAACGTTGAGCTCAAAGGAGCCCTCGAGGGTCGAGGTCTCGACCTGCGTATCGCACACGGCCAAGCGGAAGGAATCGGTCGCCACCAGGCGTACGGTGTTGTTCTCGACCTTCATGTGCACGCCGCCCAGGATGGGGCGAGCCTTGTCGGTCGAGGTGACGCGCCACACGCGGCCGACCATTTCGGACAAGACATCGGTCGGCAGCTCCACGGCACTCTCGATGGCATAGGCCGGAAACTCGGGGAAGTCATTGGCATCGAGCGTGTTCAGCCTAAAAGAGCTCTTCTCGCAACCAATCAGTACCTGGCGCTCGGACAGCTCAAAGGTGACCGGGGCATCGGGGAGGGTCTTGGTGATATTGGAGAGCATCTTACAGGGGATAACCATCTCGCCCTCTTCTTCGACATGCGCCGCGATGCGATGACGGATCGAGATGGTGTAGTTAGAGGTCTGGAATTCCAAGATGCCGTCTTGCGCCTTGACGAGCACGCCCGACAGGATGGGAAGGGTGGATGCCGAAGCGACACCCTTCATAACGACGCCGATGGCTTGTGTAAGCGAGCTCTGGCTGACGGTGAACTTCATCTTTTAATACCTTTCTATAGATATAAATATCTTAATAATAGTAATAGCACTGACGAAACTGTTGATTACTCTCAAAGACGCAGGTCAGACCCAAAAAGAGAATCGACAGCAACCTGTGTGCAACGGGGGTGGTTTTCCACGTTCAAAACCTGCGCAAAACTTTTCATCACCGCGGGTTGGGTTTTAGACACCTTATGCCCGTGGTTTCGACAAGTTTTCAACAGGTGTCTCTATTTCCCTACGAGCGCAGTGTAATTTTATCGCGCAGCGACTTGAGGTCTTCGGTGACGGTGCGGTCTTCCTGGATCATCTTCTGGACCTTTTTGTAGCTTGTGCTGACGGTCGAGTGGTTGCGGTTGCCAAATTCGGCGCCTACCGCCGTGGTCGTCATCTCGCACATTTCGATGGCCAGGTAGATAGCGATATGGCGTGCCTTGGCGATATTGGCGTTGCGACGCGGGCCGATGAGCTCCTCGTGCGTCACGCCGTATTGCTCTTCGATGACGGACTGAACCGTTTGGACGTTGATCTTTTTGGCCGATGTGTCGAAGTACTGGCTGGCGATGGCGTCGATATCGTCAAAGGTGAGCTCCCCGCCCTCGCGCTCGCGGTCGCCCGCCTCGCCGGCGCAGCGCTCGCAAAAGCTCTCGAGTTCGCGGATGTTGGTGCCCGAGACCTCTGCCATGTGTTTAAAGTGCTCGTCGGTCAGGTGCCCGCTGTCGCCCCCATAGGCCGCCAGCAGCGAGTCGTCGCCTGCCTCGGGAGCGGCGACGATGGTGTTCTCGTAATAGCGCTGCAAGATCTTGTATTTCATCTCGTAGCTGGGCTCTGCGACCAGGCAGAGCATGCCGGCGTTGAAGCGGCTGGTCAGACGCTCGTCCATGCTCAGGTCTTTGGGAGCGCGGTCGGCTGCGATGACGACTTTTTTGTTGTTGCGGATAAACTCGTCCATGAGCTGGAAAAAGTAGTCCACGCTCGCGCGCTTGCCGATGATGTTTTGAATGTCGTCGATGATGAGCACGTCCACGCCGTGGTATGCCTGCATGATGGGGGCGTTGCTCTTCTTTTGGCGGTCGAACTCGGTCATCAGGTCGTCCAGATATGCCTGGGAGTTGGCATACTTGACCTTGATCTCGGGCGACTTCTCGGCGAGCTCGTTTTTGATGGCAAGCAGCAGGTGCGTCTTGCCCAGGCCCGATTTGCCGTAGATGAACAACGATGTGCACGTGCCGCGCTCGTCCGCGAGGGCGGCAAACTTGAGTGCCGAGCGATAGGCATGGCTGTTCTCGGGGCCGTAGACAAAGTTCTCAAAGGTAAATTTTGAGTTCGCGGCGAGCGGGGCTCCATCCGTATTCTGCTCGGCCGGCACGGTCGGTGCTGGCACGGGTGAAGCGGGGGCCGCAGCTTGCGTGGATTTAGCCGGCGCTCCGCCCTTCATCTGGTTCATCATGCGACGAAAATCATCGGCCGAGAGTGTGTTCTTGATTGCAATGCCCGAATCCGCGCTCGCCGCTGCGTCGTGAGCGATGGGCATGTGCGTGACGGGTGCGTTCGCTGGCGCCGCCGCCGCGGTCGGCAACGGTGCCATGGTTTCACGGGAAACATCGCTGTGCTGGTGCTCGATTGTCGGCACGTCGCCTGCGGAGGCCGGCACCGCCGGGGAAGCAGCGGGAGCCGCGGCGGCCGCCGTCGCGGCAGCGGATTCGGCCGTTGCGCCTTGCGGTGCCACGATATCGAGCGCGATCGGCGCAAAGGCGATTTCTTCCAGATAGGCCTCAATAGTCGGCTGATGCTTTTTGAGCTGCGCGATGGCAAAGCGCGAGGGCGCCTCGATCGTGAGCGTATCTTCGGTCAGGCTTATAGCGCGCGATTGCCCCAGCATGTTGATGAGGCGTGCATCTTGGCCGTCGCGCTGGCAAAAGGCGATGGCATCCCCCAGGATGATGCTTGCTTCCTCGTCCACTGTCTCTCCCGTTCTTTAGCTCTGAGCTCGCACGCGAGCGGCGCCGAGTTCGGTCAGATGGTATTTCTGGCCATGCTTGATGACCAAGCCGGCCTGCGCCAAGTCATTGAGCGTGCGTGACCAAGTGGGGGCCGAGTTTCCAAACGCCCTCGCCAGATCGGTTGCGCCGCACGCTTGATTTTGCGCCAGATAGCCTAGCGCGGCGTTGCCGCGATCGCTTACGAACACGTCCGGTTGTGGCTGCGCATACTGATTTGCTGCATTAGGATACATCATTTGAGCTGCTGGTTGTTGAGAACTCTGCATGGTCGGCATCTGCTGTTGAAAACTTTGGGGCCACTGTTGGTAAGGCTGCGGAGGCATCTGCTGGGCCCAGGGGTTGTACTGCTGCTGCGGCATCTGCTGGTACGGCTGCTGATATCCCTGCTGGTACTGCTGCGGGAACTGCTGGCCATACCCCAGTGGCGGCATCTGCTGATATGGATATCCCTGATGGTACGGCTGATAGCCCATTTGTTGGCCACCCGGTGCCCCCGTCGCCTGCTGCATTGCTGCTGCATCCTGATCCGCCAGCGGCATGGCCTCTGGCATGTTTGGCGGCATCGACATCGATGCCGCCTGGGGCTCTTGTGTAGGAAGTATTCCGGGCTGCTGCATCTGCCCCACGGGGGGCTGCATCTGCTGCGTTGCCATGGGCTGCTGCGCAAAAGCTCCCGGCAGGGGATATGTGGGCTGCTCCGTCTCGGGTCGCACGGCTGCCCCGCGCCCGCCGGCACGCTCGATTTCCTGCACGCGCTTGGGGTTCAGACTTACCGTCACGACGGTGCCGTTGCCCATGTTGTCCTCGATGGAGACGGCGCCGCCGGCGTTTTCCAAGTACTCCTGTACCATGGGAAACCCGGCGCCGGTGCCGCGGATATACCGTTTCATCTTGCTGTTTGCGCTGGTTACGCCAAAATCGAAGGCACGCTCTTTGTCGTCGATGCCCGGACCCTGATCGGCAAAGCGGATGGTATCGCCACCGTCGAGAATCGAGATGATGGGCTCTGCAAAATGCGCGTGGATAAAGTTTTCGACAATCTCGCGGATAACCATCAGCGAGATGCGTCCTCCCTGCTCTTTCATGCACTGGTAGACGGTGTTGGTTGTCTCTTCCAAGTAGGTACGGACGTCTTGCGGTTCGATGACGATGACACGCGGTGTCGACAGCATGTCATCGTAGACCGCGATGCGCGCTGCATACATGGCTTTTGGCGCCTGCGTGGTCGTCTGCTCGCCTTCCTCACGCTCTTCGCGCACGCCGGTGATGTGCTCGTTGTCGGGTGCCGGGTCTCCGGAATCGACCATGGTGTAAAAGTCGTCAGACATGCCGCTCGCAATCTTTCAAAAGGTTTCGAACAAATAGTAGCTCACCGTGCAATGTTTCTCATCTTTCGACAACTTTTCAAAACCTGTTGAAAACTTTGGAAAACGGACGAAAAGTTCTCAACATTGCCAATATGACCTGTTGAAAACTCGATGAAATATCGTGAAAAGTTGCCATGCACCGCTAAATCGAGCTCGGCTTATGGGGGAACCGTGTGAACTGCGCAACCTTTTACCTTTGATTTCTTGACATTTGAACATTGATTTCCCTACAATCTTCAAGCTCACGTGTCTATATCTGCGTCCGCGCCCCCGCGGACACTCGAAATGCAGCAGGAGGAACTTAAGATGAAGCGTACGTATCAGCCTAATAAGCGTAAGCGTGCCAAGACCCATGGCTTCCGTGCCCGTATGGCCACTAAGGGTGGTCGTGCCGTGCTCGCCCGTCGTCGCGCCAAGGGCCGCAAGCGTCTCACTGTCTAGCAGCGATACACACATCTCGCATGAAGACTATTAAGTCTCGGCAAGATTTCGAGCATGTGTTCAGTCAGGGGCGTCGTTTCAATCACCCTCTGATTCGAATGACCATATGTGAATCGGTTGGCGAAGGCGACTCCGGAAGGGTCGCCTTCGTTGGTGCTAAACGGCTCGGTTGTGCTGTTGTGCGCAACCGTTCTAAGCGTGTGATGCGCGAGGCCGCCCGCAGCTGTGGATTTCCCGTTGCGGGTTATGACATCATCTTGTTCGCAACTCCCAAGACGAGGGTTTCTTCGCCTCAGGAGATGGACAATGCATTGCGTTCGCTTATGAAACGCGCCGGCGTTGCCGGGGAGGAGCGATGAGCAATCACGTTTTGCGACGTGTTGCCATCGCTCCTATTCGCATATATCAACAGGTTATTTCGCCCTTATTGCCTGACGCCTGCATTTATTACCCAACGTGCTCGCAATACGCCGTCCAGGCGATTGAGAAGTACGGTGTTTTGAGAGGCTGCTGGCTTGCCGTGAGGCGCATCGCTCGCTGCAATCCCCTGCACGTCGGCGGTTATGACCCTGTGCCCTAGCGGGCACTCGCTATCGGAGGAAAACTTACATGTGGGATTGGATCGTTAACATCCTTTTCGAGCTGCTCAAGCTCATCCAGACCTTTGCGGTCGACTGGGGCCTGTCCATCATCATCCTGGTGGTCATCATCCGTCTGCTGCTGACGCCGCTTATGCTCAAGTCGACTAAGTCGACGGCACGCATGCAGGTGCTGCAGCCCAAGATGCTCGAGATCCAGGAGCGCTATGCCGACGATCCCCAGCGTCAGGCCGAGGAAATGCAGAAGTTCTACAGCGAGAACAAATTCAACCCGATGGCTGGTTGTCTGCCGCTGTTGATTCAGATGCCTGTCCTGTTCGCCCTCTTTACGCTGCTGCGTAACCTGCCGGACTACTTTAACGACGGCACGTTCTCGTTCTTTAATATTCTGCCCGACCTGACCACCACGCCGAGTGCCTCCTTTGCCGATGGCTTTATGGTCGCGCTGCCTGCGCTGGTCTGCCTGATCCTGTTCGCTGTCCTGACCCTGATTCCGCAGCTCTATATGTCGCGCAACCAGACCGGCCAGCAGGCTCAGAGCATGCGTATGATGGCCGTTGTCATGACGGTCATGATGCTTTGGATGGGCTGGAGCCTTCCCGTCGGCGTTCTGCTGTACTACGATGTGTCCTCTGCCTGGCAGGTTATCCAGCAGATTTTTGTGACGCAGAAGGTTATCGACAAGGCGAAGGCTGATGAGGAGGAGCGCCTTAAGAACGCGCCGCTGCAGGTTGAGGTCACTCGTCGCGAAAAGAAGCCGCGCCCGCACAAGAAGAAGTAGCGGGATATCAATCTTATTTAGGTACCTAACTTTTGGAGTACGTTATGTCTGAAGAGATCATCGAGGATATGCTTGAGGAGGTTGCCCCGCAGGTCGCGGGCGATTATCCCGAGATTGCACAGCGCTACAAGGCCGGTGAAGAGTTGACCGACGAGGAGCTCGACACCATTGCCGATGTCGCGATTTCCATCCTGCGTTCCATCCTTTCGCACTTCGATGCCGACAACTCTCCCATCGATGAGTATGAGGGCGACGAGGGTGAGCTGATTCTGGATGTAACGGCTCCCGACCTTGCTGTTCTCATTGGCCGTCATGGTCGCACCCTTGATGCCCTTCAGGTTATGTTCTCTTTGCTAGTGAGCCGCAAACTTGGCTTTAGGTATCCGGTTGTAGTGGACGTCGAGGGATACAAGAGCCGCCGTCAGGACAAGGTTGCCTCCATGGCTCAGTCTGCAGCCGAGCGTGCCATCCGCACTCATAAGAGTGTTTCGCTTCCGCCCATGAATGCCTATGAGCGTCGACTGGTTCACATTGCACTTCGTGGCAATGATGCCGTCGATACTCATTCTGAGGGTTCTGACCCCGATCGCCATGTGGTGATTGTTGCTCGATAATCTGCTCGAGCTTATGCTAAGGGGACGTGGTTTCCACGTCCCCTTTTTTTGTCAAAAGTTCTCGATACACTGATTTTTGTCAGAAAGGAGCTTTCGTTGTTAGTACTTACTGATCAGCAGGCTGACAAGATGTTGAGTCGTCTAACTTCTTATTGCAAAGAGTATTCCTTGAGCGTAACTGATGTTGAGCTGAGGAAATGTATTCAGCATTTGGATTTGGTTCTGGAATCAAATAAGACAACCAATCTCACACGTATTCTTAACGTAGAAGATGCTGCAGTGCTTCATATCCTCGACTCACTTGTGTTGCTCCCCTATATCAATAAGGCTCCTGAGGGAGCTTTGCTCGATATGGGAACAGGTGCGGGCTTCCCAGGTATTCCTTTAACCATAACCACGCATCGTAAAGCTACTTATATTGACTCTGTTGGCAAGAAGGTTGATGCTGTCAATTCTTTTGTTCATGCTCTTGGATTGAAACATGCTCATGCGGTCCATGATCGTCTTGAAGAATATGCTCGAAGCCATAAGAAGCAGTTCTCTGTCGTAACTGCCCGCGCACTGGCTCCTCTACCGATTCTTGTTGAGTATGCAGCTCCGTTCCTCAAGGATGGAGGGCTATTTGTTATCACCAAGGGCAATCCTTTGGATGAGGAGCTTGCTTCCGGCATGTCAGCAGCTAAGATTTGTGGCTTCGCTTTGCTTCTGAATGACGCAATCGATTTGCCTGAGGGCTTGGGCCACAGAGAGTTCATTGTTCTTAAGAAGAGTCATCCAGCATCCATTTCATTGCCTCGTGCAAATGGCATGGCAAAGAAGAATCCGCTTGCCTAGATGTTTCACGTGAAACATAATGGATACTAACAACTTGCAGTGTTTCACGTGAAACATGGCGGTTGATATCGAATCGGAATGTTTCACGTGAAACATCCTCCGTTTGACAGCTTTAATACACACCAGGAGGGACCGTGGGATTTCGCGACGTTAAGCGTTCTAAGAACGCAAAGGACAGGCGTATCATTGCAATCATCAATCAAAAAGGCGGTGTCGGTAAGTCAACGACGGCTGTAAACCTTGCAGCAGCACTGGGTGAGCAGGGTCGTAAGACACTGATTGTCGATTTTGATCCGCAGGGAAACAGTACAAGTGGATTTGGAATTGAAAAAGAAGACCTTGATCACTGCATCTATGATGCATTGTTGAATGATGTGCCGGCAGAATCGCTTGTTCTTGATACAAATTGCAAAAAGGTATTCGTAATTCCAGCTACGATTCAGCTTGCAGGTGCCGAAATTGAGCTCGTAAGCGCAATTGCTCGTGAAACCCGCCTCAAAGATTTGCTTGAGCCGATTCAGGACGAGTTCGATTTTATTTTCATTGACTGTCCTCCTTCGCTCGGCCTGCTTACTATCAATGCCTTGACCGCAGCAGACAGCGTTTTGATTCCGATCCAGTGCGAGTACTACGCACTCGAGGGCGTTACGAAGCTGCTAGAGTCAATGAAGATGGTCAAATCACGTCTGAACAAGGGCTTAGACACCTATGGTGTGCTTATGACCATGTATGACTCGCGTACTTCTCTATCGAATCAGGTTGTTGAGGAGGTTCAATCGTATTTTGGTGATAAGGCATTTAAGACGCTGATTCCCCGTACGGTTAAAATCTCTGAAGCTCCGTCTTTTGGAGAACCGGTAATTACCTATGCACCTCAAAACAAGGGTGCAAAAGCGTATATGAACCTTGCAAAAGAGGTGATCAAGCGTGCCTAGTGCAAAGAAACGTGGCGGATTGGGGCGTGGACTCAGTGCTTTGGTCTCTGAGGCCGAGTATGAGACCGGTGGTTCGTCCGCATCTGCTTCAAATGCCGCATCTGAAACAAAACTAACTATTGAGGATATCGTTCCCAACCCGAATCAACCGCGAATTCACTTTAATGAAACTGAACTTCGCGAGTTGAGCGAGTCAATCCAAGAACATGGCGTTTTGCAGCCGCTCTTGGTTCGCAAGCATGGAAACGGCTATGAGATCATCGCTGGTGAGCGTCGTTACCAGGCGTCAAAGCTTGCTGGTCTTGAGGAACTGCCTGTCATCATTAAAGATGTTAATGATGAAGAGATGCTGGCTCTTGCTCTTATCGAAAACCTTCAGCGTTCTGATCTGAATCCCGTCGAAGAGGCTAAGGGCTATCGCCAGCTCATCGATGCTAGCGGTATGACCCAGGAGGCATTGTCGAAGGCCGTAAGCAAGTCACGCTCTGCAATTACAAACTCGCTGCGCCTTCTCGATCTCCCCGAAGTAGTTCAGCAGATGATTTTTGAGGGTAAACTTACTGCTGGACATGCGCGTGCGATTCTTGCAGTTCCCTATGAGGACGCGCGAATTCGACTTGCAGAGAAGGTTGTTGCAGAGGGCCTTTCCGTAAGAGCGACAGAAAATCTTGCTCCATTGTTTTCTGCCGGAGAGACGCCTAAGACGCCGAGGCCTGCAACGCCTCAGTCTTTTAAAAAGGCTGCGCGTGTACTTCGTCAGGTATTTAATACCAACGTGCGCGTGAAAAGCTCGCGTGGAAAGAATAAGATTGAGATTGAGTTTAAAGACGAGGAAGAGCTCTCTCGTATTCTTGGTGAAGTGATTCAGTTTGATCAAGGAGGCCAAGATGAGGAATAAGATTTTTACTGCGATTGCATTGGCGACGACTGTCGCGGCTGGTGCCTTTGCTGGTTATAAGATCGCGACAGACGATGAACTTCGAGGCCGTTTGCTTCGTGGCGCGCAAGATATCGTTGATACATCCAAGAAGAAAATGGATGTTATGACAGAAGATGTTGCCATGCGAACTGCTCAGGTAACGAAAAATCCTAAGATTAATCAAGGTTGGGTTAGTAACCAATGGGAAAATGTAGGCTATTAGGTACCTAACAATTACTTAGCATATTTTGATGGGTCCTTGTCTGATTCACGAGACAAGGACCCCTTATTTTGGCCGTAAAAATGGGACCAGCAGCAGCTGATTCAAAATTAAGGTCAATAAATGAAACGACCCCGGTTGCATATCCTGCAACCGGGGTCGTTCGATGTTTCACATGAAACGTTTTGGGGTGCGACTCCCCTATGCATTTTTCTGAACTTTAAAGCGCTGCTTCAGCTGTCCGCAAGCGGCGTCAATATCGTTACCACGGGAGTTACGAATCGTGGTCTCGATGCCACGGGACTCAAGACGACGCTGAAGATCCTCAACCTTATGAATCGGCGACGGCTTGAGCGGGCTGCCCTCGATGTCGTTAAGCTGAATCAGGTTAACGTGGCACAGCGTTCCCTCGCAGAAGTCGCAGAGCGCCTGCATCTCGGGATTCGTATCGTTGACGCCTTCGATCATGGCATACTCATAGGTCGGGCGGCGGCCAGTCTTCTCGGTGTAGAGCTGAAGCGCTTCGTGAAGGCGAAGCAGCGTGTATTTCTTAACACCGGGCATGAGCTTATTGCGCGTCGACTGGATGGCGGAATGCAGGGAAACGGCAAGAGTGAACTGCTCGGGGATATCGGCAAATTTGCGAATACCGGGAATAACGCCGCTGGTAGAGACGGTGAGGTGACGAGCGCCGATACCGATGCCATCGGGGTCGTTGAGGATACGCAGCGCCTTGAGAACCTCGTCGTAGTTGGCAAACGGCTCGCCCTGGCCCATGAAGACAACGCTTGTGGCACGCTCGCCAAAGTCGTTGGATACATGAAGCACCTGGTCGACGATCTCTTGAGCGGTCAGAGAGCGCTTGAGGCCGTTGAGACCGGTAGCGCAAAAGGCACAGCCCATGCCGCAGCCTGCCTGGGTGGAAACGCAGACGGAAAGCTTGTTACGACGGGGCATGCCGACAGTCTCGACGGAAATGCCATCGTGGTACTCGAGCAGATACTTGCGCGAGCCATCTTTGGAAACCTGCTTGGTGAGTTCAGTCGGCGTATCAAAGGCAAAAGCCTCTTTAAGCTGCTCACGGAAAGCCTTGGGGAGGTTGGTCATATCGTCAAACGAACAAACGTTCTTCTCAAAGACCCATTCGATGAGCTGCTTCGCGCGGAAGGCGGGCTGGCCAAGTTCGGCCACGAGCTCGCGAATATCGTTTTGGCTCAAGTCGCGAATGTCCTGAGATTTAGTCCTGGGATTCATGGAAGCCTTTCGATTTTGGGGAAACGTAGAGGGTATCGCTACAATATGGTATCAGCTGCAGAAATTATAGAGGAGGAGTCTGCCCATGCCGGGTAAAAGCCTAGAGAACATGCACGTAGCGGTCTTGGCGGGCGGTCATTCCGCCGAGCGCGAGATCTCGCTCGATTCGGGAAAGAACGTTGTGGTGGCACTGAAGGAAGCCGGCTACACCTCGGTGGAGCTGCTTGACACGGCCGCTGATGACTTTATGGTAACCATGGCGAACGGCGGATTCGATGTGGCATTTATCGCCATGCACGGCGCCGGCGGTGAGGATGGCGCCATGCAGGGTGCCATGGAGACCCTGGGTATCCCCTACACGGCCTCGGGCGTACTTGCCAGCGCCTGCGGTGCCGACAAGGAGGTCTCTAAGCTCCTATACGCCAAGGCGGGCATTCCCATTGCCCCCGGCCTTGCGCTCGAGGTGGGCGATGAAGTCGATATCGATCATATCGTCGAGGTTTGTGGCGAGCGCTGCTTTGTGAAGCCGGCCGTCAACGGTTCCAGCTATGGCATTTCCCTGGTCCATGAGCCCTCCGAGCTGCCCGCGGCAATCGCCAAGGCGTTTGAGTACGGCGACAAAGTGCTGGTCGAGAAGTGCATCGAGGGTACCGAGATCACCGTCGGCGTATACGGCGAAGATGACGTGCGCGCCCTGCCGATTGTCGAGATTCGTAAGCCCGAGGACTGCGAGTTCTACGATCTGGACGTGAAGTATGTCGACCCTACGGATATCCATCGCATTCCGGCGCAGATTTCACCCGAGAATTACGCTCGCGCTCAGGAGCTTGCCTGCGCCGCTCACAAGGCCCTCGGTTGCCTGGGTATCTCGCGCAGCGACTTTATTGTGAGCGAGGACGGCCCCGTTATCCTCGAGACCAATACCATTCCCGGCATGACCGATACGTCGCTGTATCCGGATGAGATCCGCCACACCGACGACATGACGTTCCCGCAGGTCTGTGACAGCCTGATCCGTATGGGCCTTCGTCGAGCGGGCATTGCATGCTAATCGAGGACGCGGTTTCGTCAGGAACGCCGCAGTTTGTCATCGACTCCTATGCCACGCTTGCCGACCGCGCCAAAACGCAGTCCTTCGGCCTTATCGAGGAAGATGTGATTGTCCTCGATACCGAGACCACGGGTCTTTCGGTGCAGGACAACGAGCTGATCGAGATCTCGGCGGCCCGTCTTTCGGGCCGCGAGGTCATCGACCGCTTCGATACCTTCGTGCATCCCAAACAGCTGATTCCCGCCGAGATTACCGAGCTCACGAGCATTACAAATGCCGATGTGGCAGATGCCCCGTCGGCGGTTGAGGCCGTCGCCGCTCTCGCCGATTTTGTCGGTGGCTGCCCGGTGATCGCACACAACGCCACGTTCGACCGCTCGTTTATCGAGTCGGTCAAAGGCGGCGTCAACGTGAGCGATATTTGGATCGATTCGCTGGCGCTGTCGCGCATCGCGCTTCCGCGCCTGGCCTCGCACAAGCTGTCTTTTATGGCCGATCTGTTTGGCTGTGACTCGGTATCACACCGTGCCAATGCCGACGTCGACGCCCTGTGTGGCGTATGGCGCGTGTTGCTCGTGGCGCTCACCGACTTGCCCCAGGGCCTCATGGCGCGCCTAGCCGACATGCATTCGGACGTGCCTTGGTCCTATCGTCCTATCTTCTCATTCTTGGCAGGGCAGAACCCTGGTTCTATCTTCTCTCTCAGCGCCGCTCGTGCTGACGTTCTCAAGGCCGATCGCGCCGACGATCGGGTGGACGCCGATGAGCTGCCGGTCCTCAAGATGCCGAGTCGTGAGGAGATTGAGGCGGACTATGCGCCAGGTGGCCTGGTCAATCGCATGTATCCCACCTACGAGCCGCGTGATGAGCAGATCGCGATGGCGCTCGAGGTCCGCGATGCGCTGGTCACGGGCACTCATCGTGTAATTGAGGCGGGCACAGGCGTCGGCAAATCGATGGCCTATCTGGTGCCTTTTGCCGAGGCAGCACGCCGTAACAACATCACGGTTGGTATTGCGACCAAATCGAACAATCTTGCCGACCAGCTCATGTACCATGAGCTGCCAAAACTTGCCGAGCAACTGAACGGTGGTCTGTCTTTTTGCGCTCTCAAGGGGTATGACCACTATCCGTGCCTGCGCAAGCTCGAGCGCATGAGCCGCGGCCAGGTCGAGATCACCACCAAGCGCGATCCGGCGGACACGCTCACGGCGGTCGCGGTCATTATGGCGTACGTCTGCCAATCAGCCGATGGCGACCTCGACTCGCTCGGCATTCGGTGGCGCAGCGTCAACCGTCCCGACTTTACGACGGCCTCGCGCGAGTGTGCTCGTCGCCTCTGCCCGTTTTTCCCTGATAAATGTTTGGTCCACGGTGCTCGCCGTCGTGCGGCGCATGCCGATGTGGTGGTCACCAACCATTCCCTGCTGTTCCGTAACGTCGCGGCCGAGGGCAGGATTTTGCCTCCGATTCGTCATTGGGTAATCGACGAGGCCCATTCCATCGAGCGCGAGGCGCGCCGTCAGTGGGCGCGCGTGGTGTCGGCGGACGAATCACGCGTCCTGTTCGAGCGCCTGGGTGGCTCGAGCACCGGCGCACTAAGCCAGGTTTCCCGTGATTTGGCAACCTCCGAGGGCTCTACGCTCTATCTGGGCCTTACTGCCAAGGCGACGTCGACGGTTGCCCGCGCGAGCATGGCAATCGCCGACGTGTTCGATGGCGTTCGCGAGCTCGGCCGCCGTGCGCGTGGGGGTTATGACAATGCCAATCTATGGATTGGCCCCGAGCTGCGCGAATCAGACGACTGGCATGATTTCTTACAGTCGGCCTACACTGGCATCGACGCATTGGAACAAGCTGACAAGAGCGTCGACGCGCTGGTGCAAGCCGTCGCCGCCGACAAGCCCGAGGTTGTTGTCGACCTGGGTGATATCTCGCGCCGCCTGCACGAGCTGGCCGAGAACCTCAAACTCATCATTGATGGCACCGATGAACACTACGTGTATTCGCTGCAGGTCAATCGCAGACTTCGTGCCGGCGGAGAGTCGATGACCGCAGAGCGCATCGACATTGGCGAGGCTTTGGCAACCGAGTGGCTACCCGAGGTTCACACGGCTATCTTTGCCTCGGCGACCATGACGGTGTCCAAAAGCTTTGAGCACTTTAACCATGCGGTCGGCCTTGATCGCATCGGTGCTTCAACGTCGTCATCGCTGCACTTGGATTCGAGCTACGACTTCGATTCGAACATGGCTGTAGTCGTTGCGGGCGATATCCCCGATCCGCGCGATCGTGAGAGCTATCTTACGGCGCTCGAGCGCGTACTGGTCGACGCCCATCTTGCCATGGGCGGATCGGTGCTCACGTTGTTCACCAATCGGCGCGACATGGAGGACCTATACGCCCGCGTTGAGCCCAAGATGGCCCGTGCGGGTCTGGAGCTCAACTGCCAGCAGCGCAACTCATCTCCTCGTCGCCTGCGCGACCGGTTTATCAACGAACCGACCTCGTCGCTTTTTGCACTCAAGGCCTTCTGGGAGGGGTTTGATGCCAGCGGCGAGACGCTGCGCTGCGTCATCATTCCCAAGTTGCCGTTCTCAAGCCCCACGGACCCGCTCTCGTGCGAGCGCAACCTGCGCGAAGACCGCGCATGGGCGCGCTATTCGCTGCCCGAGGCGGTGCTCGAGGTTAAGCAGGCCGCGGGGCGTTTGATTCGCTCGTCGACCGATAGCGGTGTGCTGATCTTGGCAGATCCTCGCCTGGTGACGAAGGGCTATGGCAAGAAGTTCTTAACGTCGCTGCCCACGAGCTCCTACCAGCGCATCGAATCGGCGCAGATCGGGCACTATCTACAGCTGTGGCGTGCACGCCACGAGCGGCGGCGCTAAAGCGGACAGACGAGGGTTTTTGCCATATCGCACAGACGCTTTGACAGGGCGGGGTCATCCAAGATGCGGATGGCTCCGCCCGCTGCGATTATCTGGCTCAGCAGCCAACGCTCGGAGCCGTAATGTACGGTTGCCGTTGCCATGTCTGTCCCGCTGCGCTCGATTAGGGTGATGCCGGCCCAGTCCAGATGCTCCGCCATATCGAATGGCAGCAAGAGCTTTGCGCTACGCTGCGTCCGGGCAAGGGAATCGTGGAGGGATGCAACGTCCGGTACGTGAGGCACGACGGAGTCTTCCGTCAAGGCGAGTCCCTCGATTTTATCCATGCGATAGGTGCGCTGCTCATCGACCGCGATGTCCCAGGCAATCAGGTATGTTTGGTCGCCGTTTGCCGTAATGCGCAAGGGGTCGACCAGACGCTCGCGTGGCCGTGCATCGTCCATCGAGCGATACGAGATACGGCAGCGAACGCCGTCCTGAATGGCGCAGCTCAGCTGCTGCCAGTGCGACCCGTGGCTGACGGTGTCAGAGACACGCTGGTTATAGCCGAGCTCTTCGGGTAGAAGAGCGTGTCGAATTCGAGCCGCCGCCTGGGGCTCGATCCCCAACGATTCAAGTTCGTGGTTGAGCACAGCGCCCTCGGCGGCACTCAGACGCAGCGGTAGCACACGCCCGGCGTCACCGGTGAGGACCACACGCTCGCCGTGGCATTCGCAGATGATGCGCGCACCCGATTCTCGGTCCGCGAGCGTCGAGACGATCTCGAGAATCTCGTCGAGCGACACTCCTGTGATGTCAAAGCGACTGCAAATCTCGGTTCGTGTCATGCCGCTCTCGCCGGCGGCGTAGAGGGCCTCAATGATGTCGATGGCGCGCGAGAGCCTCTGCTCGCTGGTGAGTTTACGCACGGGCATGCTCGTGCACCGTCCTTTCAATGAGGTGGTTCCACGCCTGCTTGAGCGATTTGGGGGCCATGGGCCTCATGCCGTCCATAGCGTGGGCCATGCAAAATGAGGCGGCGGCTTCAAGGTCGCGCACGTCAACGGTCCAGGTCCATCCCGCATCGGTGTGTGCGAGCTCACCTCGCCCGCGCGTGAGGCCGTTGATCATATCGATCTGCGCCTGCGGGGCGAACGAGAACGTGGCTGCAACGGGCGGTCGGTCGGCAAAATCGAATTCAAAGAACAGGTAGTCGTTGAGGTTGAAGTCCGCAGGGATGGTGTAGGCCTTCGAAGGACGCCAAGCGCGAACGATACGGTCGCAGCGGAATGTCCTGATGTCGTCGGTGGCATTGTCGAGGCCGCAGAAGTACGCCACGCCCTCGCGCTCGAACATGCCGTAGACGCAGACGGTACGCTCTTTTTGCCCACCGCGTCCGTTCTGATATAAAAATCGCAGCGCGCATCGCTCGGCAAAGGCGCTCCATACCGCATCGACGGTGGGAGAGCGGCGGATCGGTGCTTCGTCCACCGCAGATATGCCGGTGAGGTAGGCAATTTTGGAGCGAATGTCGGCAAGCGGCGCGGCAAAGGTGGAAGAGCCGGCCGCTATTGTCTGGTCGATAGCGTTGAGCAGGATATCGGCGTCGTCTGCGGTGATGAGGCCGCCTGCCGCAAACGTGTGCTCGCGGTCGATTGTCCACGAGCTTTCCTCGGTCTCCTGCGCACCGGCGGGGCGAACCTCCTTGATTAAGATGCCACGCTCGAGCAGTTTGTCACGATCGCGCCGAAACTTGCGCTTATCCGAGTCGATGTTGCCCGAGCCATATCCCAGGTCAGAATCCAAGACGATCTGCTCGGTCGTCAGCGGTTCGGGGGAGCTGTTGAGCACAAAGAAAAGATTGAGGATGCGCTGGGCCGTTTTATCGAAACTGGGCTCCGAATTCCCCTTTTTAATTGTCGCGGTCGCGTCGCTTGCCGTCATAGAGTCCTCGCATGAGAAGGTGGTTTGCTGCCATGATTTTAGTCCGATATGGAGATTAGGCTATATCCTTGTCCGCTCGGGGCGTTAAGATGGCCCGAATTCGGTCGTTTGCGCTCGCTCGGGGTATACTTTCGACTATATACGGTTCTAATGTGCATGCATTGGGCCTATTTGTCGGATTATGGATGTGGAGCGCACATGGCGAACACCCAGAACTATATTAACCACCTGCTGCAGAACACCGGCATTACGCCGGCATGCAGCGAAGAAGAGCGCTTGGCTGCCGAGGATATCGCTCAGATCTTCCGCAACCACGGCTTTGATCCCGAGGTTCAGGAGTTCAATGCCCCGGCGCCCAGCAGGTTGGCATTTGCCGTTACCGGTATTCTTGCGTTTGCCGGCGCCCTGCTGATGGGCATCGGCGGCGGCATCGGCTTGGTCGGCACCTTGCTGGCCATTGTCGGTGCCGTTCTTTACGTGCTCGAGCGCACGGGCCATCCCGTGGTTTCGCGCCTGGGCAAGACGGGCGTGAGCCAAAATGTCATCGCCTACCACAAGGCCTCGGGCCCGCTCGCGTCTCCGCGCAACCGCCCGGTGGTCGTTGTCGCACACTACGACTCTCCCCGTGCTGAGCTGCTCGCCCGCGAGCCCTATGCTTCGTATCGTGCGCTCATCGCCAAGCTGTTGCCCGTTGCCACGGTTGCCCCTGCTGCCGTTGCCATCTTGCGTATCCTGCCGCTCCCCGGCGCGCTCAAGGTTCTGCTGTGGATTGTCGCGATCCTCGCTTCCCTCGTTGCGCTCGCCAACGCGGCAAACATCATTTCTAACCGTTTTGTGCTTCCCTATACGTCCGGCGCAGTGTGCAACAAGTCTTCTGTCGCCGCTATGCTCGGCGTTATGGACAACGTTGCTCCCTTCCAGGGCGAAAACGAGTTTCCCGACGATGTTCCGTTCGATACCTATTTTGGGGAGCAGAAGCGTCGTGCCGAGGAGATGGCGCGCGCAGCAGCGGAGTATGCCGCGGCCCAACAGCAAAACGACTACGGCAACACCATCGAGTATGAAGAGCCTACCTACGCCGAGGACGAGTTCGGTCAGCCGATTGCTCCCGACGCTCAGACCGAGCCCGAACAGGGCGAGGCTTTCGACGAGCAGATCGAGGGCTTTGAGGGTGCGTCTGCCGACGAGACGCTGATTGGCGCCATCGTGCCCGAGGATCAGAATCAGGCTGTCCAGGCCGAAGAGTTCAATGACGAGGTTTCCGCTGCCGAGCCGGCGGAGGAGCCTGTCGCGGCCGAGCCCGAGCCCAAGCTCTATCGCAATGCCGCCGGCAACATCCGCTTTGGTTCGGATGCCATCCGTGCGCTCGGGATGCTTCCCGAGTCCTGCACGCTCGATTACGAGGAGGGCGAGGAGCCGACGTTTGAGCCCGAGCCTGCCCCCGTCGTGACTGCACCTGCGCCCGCCGTCACCGTGGATGATGAGTCTGCCGCGGTTACCGCTGCCGTTGCCGAGCCCGAGGCGGTGTCCGCGATCGATCCCGCGGCAGGACTGGACATTTTGGCCCCCGCCGCGCCGGCGCAAGACGTTGCGGACGAGCCTGACGACGATTACGTTGAACAGCCGAGGCGCGTGTCTTACGAGAGCGATACTGATTTTTCGGCCGAGATTCCCGCGGCAACGCCCCATGCCGATATTGCATCCGCGTTCTCTTCGATTGGCGCCAGTGCTTCCAACTTCTTTAAGGGTGCGCTTGCAAAGGGCAAGAAATTTGTCGACGATTTCGAGGAGAAGCGCGCTGCCGCACGCGAGGCTGCCGAGCAGGAGGCTATCGCTCAGCAGCAGGCAGCCGAGGCGGCACGTGAGCGCGCGGCGCAAGAGCTCGAGCAGAACGAGGCTATGCAGTCCGTGCCCGTCGACGCTGCCGAAGCTACAACGTCCTTTGAGTCCCAGCAACCGGCGTCCACGGATGTTGTTGAGGCGACGACGTCTTTCGAGGCTCAGCAGCACGTCGATAGCACCATGTCGTTTGATGCCGCGCAGTTCGATTCCACGATAACGTTTGAAAAGCAAGGCACCGCGATTGCCGAGTCCCTTCCTGTTTCCGATGAGCGGGGCGATGCGGCAGACGATGACGAGCCTATTGATGCTGCCGCAATCCAAGATGCCGCCGAGGACGAGCCCGTCGAGGCCAACTCTGACGAAGAGCAATACGCAACAGCCGAGCAAGATGATTCGACCGAGGTCGAGCAGGAGGAAGTGCCTGCGGTTTCCGAGGCTCCCGAGACAGATGAGTCGAGGCCTTACTCCACGCAGATTTTCACCATGCCGACCCCGAGTGGTTCCGGTGCCACGGTTGCCGATGTTGCTCCCACCCAGGACGAAACGGTCGATTCCCTTATGGCCCAGATTTCCTCCCAGGCATCGCCGCGTCCGCAGATGAATGTTCCCGATCCGGCGTCAGCTCCGTCGCCTGCACCTTCCTCGTCTCCGCTGGCTTCGGTCCCCGATCCGTCGCTGCCGTCGATGAAGCAGGCAAACGTTGCGTCTCGCACGTCGCTGTTCGACCTTCCCGACCCCTCCGCACAGGTCAACGACCCCTTTGCTACCGCTCAGGGTCCCGAACCCACATCGGCACCCGTTGCGCCTCCTATGCCCGTTGCGTCGGGCGCTCAGCCGATCGAGACCATTTCGGCTCCCGCCCCGGCGGCACCCAAGTCTCGCAAGCGCGGCCTGGGCGGCCTGTTCGGTTGTAAAAAGAAAAACGAACAGGACAGCATGAGTGATTGGCTGGGCGTCGAAGACGATTACGATGCCAAGAAGTCCGGTCGCGGCATCGGTTCGTGGGATAATTTCGAGGACGATAACGATGGCTGGAAGGGCGGCGCTACGTCTTCCGACGGCGCTTCTTCCGAAGATATGCTCTCGGCTGTCGCCTCTATGGGTGACGATGAGCTGCTCGGTCACGATATCTGGTTTGTGGCAACGGGCGCCTCGGATTGTGATGGCGCCGGTATGAAGGCCTTCTTGGCTTCGCATCGCGATAAGCTCCGCGGCGTATTCTTCATCAATCTTGAATCCGTCGGCGCCGGTAGGCTTTCGGTGGTGACGGTTGAGGGCGAACAGCAGCTGCTCAAGGGCGATCGCCGCATCATGAACCTGGTCAGCAAGGTGTGCAAGTCGTTCCATGTCGATTGTGGCGCGCTCGAGATGCCCTATGCCAAGACCGATGCCTACGCCGCGCTCGAGGCGAGCCGCCGAGCCCTCACCATCGCCGGCGTGGACGGCACGCGCCTGGCTTGCGCTCGTACCGAGGACGACCTGCCCCACAATGTCAGCCCGACGAACATTGCCACGGTATCCGAGGTCGTGACCGAGGTTATCCGCCGTTCGTAGACGGAGCTCTAAGGAGTCAACGTGTTTTCGTATATTAAGCGCCATTGGCCTGTCTACGTGATTTTGACCTTGATCGCCATTGCGTTAGGATTTGGGGCTGCCTACATCGTGGGTGCGAAGGGCTCGACCCCCGCCTCCGCAATCAGCGAAGAGGTGGAGCAAGAACAGAGCACGGGTGCCGATGGGATTCCTGAGTCCGAGCAGGCAATCGTTGATGGTGGATCTTCGTCTGCAGAGTAGATACGGCGATTTACATGATTGAAAGCGGGCGAGCCGGGGGACTGGCTCGCCCGCTTTTTTATCGCGCTAGCGCTTCTCTGGGATCGACCTAAGGCGAGCGAACCATAAGGCTGCGGCACCCGAGGTCAGAAGCGCGGTGATGCAGGCGGCGATGGGAACTGATCCTGTTGCCGGTAGGTCCTGCGGTAGGGTACAGCGTTGAATGACACGGTCCTCGTCATGTGACTCAAGTTTATCGCCGCCGCCGTTGCGGCAAAGATCGACGCGCGCGCTGTTGGTGAGTGCGGTTTGGGGCGTATAAGCCGACGTTGCCTGCATGTGCACGGCTGCGCCCCGAGCGTCTGTGCCAAGGATTGCTTTGGCATCGTCAAGGTCGTCGTGCTCATCTTTGAGATCATCACGGGTCCAAGAATCCACATCGCTTCGAGTCGTAAAGTCGGCGGCTACTGCACCGTATTCAATGCGAATGCCCGTTACGACGGTATTGGATGCAAGGTCAAGTTCTTTCGCCTCGAGTGTGGTGGATTCCGTGGTCGAGACATCCGCCTTCCAGAGGTGCCAGCCGTCGTAATCGACGAGGCGGCAATCCTCACCCAGACTCTCTTTTACTTCGTCGGACTCAAGCCAAGGATTTTCGTGCCCATCGTCAAGCGTCGCGTTTGCCGGCCCATCGACGTCTGTCGAGTCCAACGGCGTCGTGCGATACCACACGTTGCACAGACCGTTGAGGTCGCCGATGGCGACGGGGGTTTCGATTGAGACGAATCTCGCCGTGCCGTCTTTGGCACACTCAAGATCATCGGTAATTGTGAACTCATCAACCCGGGTAGCTGAATCGTTTCGAGCGTCGATGGTATAGGAGAAAAGTCCGTCCGTATTGGTTTGCGTTGCGGCGCGATTTTTACCATCGCCGTTGGCCAGCAGACCCTTCCCGATAGGTTGGACAAGCTCCTGACGCTTGTCGACCTGTCCTTTGATCTCGATGGGCGCATCCTTCATCGCGACAGATTGGACTTCTCCCGTATCCTTTATTTCAAACGTTATCTCCTCGGCAAGGTCATAGGTCCGCGGAGACATCATTTCGCGCAACGAGTAGGTGCCGGGTGCAAGATGTTCGACGCGGTGCGGCTTGTCGGATGAGGTCCAGGAGTCTATTTCGGTTTTATCGGGACCATATAAGGTGAGTTGTGCGCCTTCCACTTCCTGCTCACCGCTTGCATCGACCTTGGAGATATCAACCTTAGTGTAATCGTCGGATACGTTAAGCCGTGCTTCCACAACGGGCGTTTTCTGGTCGGCATAAGCGAGGTCTACGATATGGGGCGTTCGGTCGAGCAGGAAGCCGGCCGGCGCTTGAGTCTCGACAACCTCGTAGCGTGCGGTGCCAGATCCCAGCGGGAGGTCGTCCGCGCGTGCTTCTCCAGTTTCATCCGTTGTGACGGTAGCAACAGTCTCACCGTCGAGCGCGGCAATGCTACCGTCGGGGCGCACGATATCACCCGAGGCACGGATCTCAAAGATGGCGCCCGCTAGGCTGCTGCCGTCTACGGCATCGGTTTTAACGATCCTGATGTTTCCGGTCGCGGCGTGGTCATAATACGAGGCGATTGCAACGGGCGTTAGGTTCATGTCGGCGGGCATGTTTACCTTGATCTCTTCGCCGACAAGATAGGGCTCTTTGGCCGAGGTTTCGCGTACATAATAGGTGCCCGGCACGAGCGATTCGGGCAGTGTGACGGTCCCGGTCGCGTCAGTCGTAAAGGTGTCCATTACGTTATGTGCTGGATACCAGCAAGTTTGTGAGACAGGTTCGTGATTGCTGTCGAGGAGTTGGAAGGTGAATCCGGCTAGTGGAACAGAAGCGCCTGTTTGGGCATCGCGTTTTACAATCTGGAGATGCGTCGACAGAGCGTGGTTGTCCACGATATATTGAAGCTCGGCGCCGTCGGAAATCTGATTGGCCCCGACGGTCCATTCCCCTGCACGTTTAAAACCCTCGGGGACGGTTTCCGGAACCTCGCGAACCGTGTAGCCGGCGCGGTCGTATGGGATGGCTCCGTGGACACCGGCGGGTCGCTTGCCTGCGCCAAACCATGCTTCTGACTGATCTTTGGTGGAGGCAAAGCCATAGATGTTTGTGGTCAGTGTGCCAACAACCTGCTGAGAGCTGTTGCTGACAACCTCAAAGACAACACCTCCCGCCGGCTGCTCCAGGCCGGATTGGTCGCTATTGCCGTAGTCCTTGAATTTGGAAATCTCAAGGTCAAACGCAATGGGGATATCGGAAACGCGAGATTCGATCTCGACCACGCCTGAATCGCCGAGCTGGTCGGCTCCAACGGTATAGGTCCAGCTGTCGTTGGATGGCAGGTAGCCCTCGGGGGCTTTTGATTCGTAGATGGTAAAGGTTCCTAAGGGGACATCGGCGAGAGTGGCCCGACCGCTTTCGTCGGTCGTGAGGATTTGCGCCCATCCAGGGGTTGATTGTGATACGCACACGAATTCTGCTCCTGCGAACGAAGCTCCAACTTGGGGGCCTGCATTCGTCGCGGCATCGAGCTTTGCGATGCGCAAGGTAATGGTGCCAGGTTGTTCATCAATGGCGACCCGCCCGCCGTCATTCCCCGTGGTAAAGGCAATACGATCGTGGCGGGGGACATAGCCGGCCGGCGCCTTCGTTTCAACTAGGTAGTATGCCGTGTTGGGCAGAAGTACTGCCTGCGCTCGACCGTTGCTGTCCATCTGGACGGTGCCGACACGCGCGCCGCTGGCGCTCTCAAAAACATCGAATGTTGCCCCGTCAAACTCATAGGTATTGTTTCCGCTGGTAATGGCAGCGTTTGCAGACTGCTTTTGGAAGGAAACAGAGACCGTCGGCAGTACATAGAGCATGTCTTGACGTTTGCTGCCGCCCGATACGGTTCCTAAATAGCGCCGCGCGCGGTGCGGAGCGGCTTTGATGCTTCCTGATTTTGCGCTGTCGTGGAGCCATCGCGCAGCCGCCACGACTTCATCGTCGGCGGTAAAGTGCCCACTCTTGGTTTTGCCCTGAGCGGTCGTGTAGGAGTAGGTGCCGTCGACATGGGTAGTGCCGTTGAGCATCCATACGGCAAGCTGGGTGGCGGCGCGGGCGCGATCGGGTGAAAGATGGTAAGCGCCAAACGACGTGGCGGTAGGATATCCGTGACAAACGATTGCCGCGAACTCGTCGTCGAGCCACACCCAGCCTTGATCAAAGTTGAGCCATGGGCCGCCCGGCTTGGTGGGGCCGGGGCGCTCCTGGTTCATGCAGTAGGCAATCGAGGCGTCTTGAGCTTCATACTTGCCGATAAAGAAGGGCCCACAATCATCGCTAATAGTGCGGAAGCCGAGCTGGTCGTAGCCATCGACGGCAAATGCGGCTCCCGGTGCCAGGCAGCCGAAAAGCAGGAAGAGGAGCAGGAGCAGCGGACCTGTTGCGATTGCGCTGTGGACAGAGTGCGTGGGTGCGTTGGACATGGCTGCTCCTTATCCCTCGTGCGCCGCACGGGGAGGCCGCGGCGCTTGGGATGAGGCTACCGCCATGGTTCATGCGGGTAGGTACCAGAAGCTGACCAAAAGCTTGCCCGATTTCTGACAAATCGAGCCCAAATACAACAATCAGATAAAAGTGCAGGTAGAAGATAGGGAGAACAGGAGGTCAAAGGTCCTCGTCTCCACAATTGACATGTTTTCCAAACGAATCTCCACAGCTAAAACAAGCATCGACACCCTTGTATCGAACAAGACAACCGCGTTATACTAGCCAACACACAAGCGGGCATCGCCAAGTGGTAAGGCATCAGCTTCCCAAGCTGACACTCGCGGGTTCGAGTCCCGTTGCCCGCTCCAGTTAAGAGCACAAGCACGGCACCATCACGGTGCCGTGCTTTTTTCAATAAAGTGCTGGGATTCGAACCCGACAGGGTGCGAGCGTTAATCAAATGTCCAAGTGTGAATTCTCACACTATGCCGTTAACCAACTTACTACGATACGCGTTGCATTTTGTTTGTGTTGAGGCTATAGGCTTAACGGCGGTTAAAAGGTCGCCTCACTAGGTGTTGGAGACAACCTTCTCGATGGCGATATCGACCTGCTCCTGTGCCAGCTTGGTAGCCTCGTTCTCAAGTTGGTCAGCCTTGGCCGAGGTGCTCACGCTCCTGTCCATAAGGTCGGCGATGGCAGATTCGACGTCCGCGCCAAGACGGGGAACGCGAATTTTTTTGATATCGATAGGGCTAAGTTGAGGCACCGAGGTTCCGTATGCGCAACGAACGACCGACGGCCTGCCAACGGTGGGACTGTTCAGAAAAGCAAGCAGGTAGCCAGTTCGAATCTTTGTAACGTCGGGATAGATTCTCAGCAGATGGTTGCTGCCAAACATTCCCTCATGATTCTCCGTGAGCAAAAGAGCTCGTCCTAGGATGCCGTACTTTTGACCAGAACATGCCATGACGAGAGTTCCCGGCTTTAGGATGTAACGCTCCCAGTTTTTAATGAGCTTGGCGTAAACAAATTTTGTCGGTTGAGTGTTAACGTCAAAGACCTCGGACACACCCACAAAGGGAACGTTGGAATCGCCATAAAACCGCTTGAAGCGAGGAAGCTCTTCGACGTCCTCTACAAGTTCAGCAAGTGGCGCATACTCCATTACGTCAACCAATGAGTCTACGGCGCTTATAGAGCCGGCATAACTGTCAGCATCAAGGCGCGATCTGTTGTCAATAACTTTGGATAAACTCACCACGCATGTTCCTGCAGGACTTTCTGCCTCACAAGCAATACCGACCTCCTTCTCCAACAGCTTAAACGCCCCGTCCCGCAGCTTCCAGGCCTCGCCGCGCAGGCGCACAGCCTCGGCAGCTTTGTCGCCGATGGCTTTGCGCGTGGCCGCATCGGGCATGATGACCGGAAACTCGTTGGCGTGGGCCACCTCGATGTGCTTGATCATGTGACCGTACTGAGACGCTCGTGCGATCTGCTTGAAGAAGTCCGTCTTCATATACGCGTAGAGCCAGCCGTACTCGTCTTGGTCCTTCGGCTCGATGCGCAACAGGTCGTCCGTGATGACCTTGTTCAGGTGATGCGGGTACACGGCGGTAACGTTGCCCACCACGCCCGAGCGCGAAAGCAGCAGCCAATCCTGATTGACGAATCTAGAATCAGCCTGGGGCACGAAAGGCGCGGCGAGCCACTTCCTCACTCGGGGAAAGTCCTCGAACACCTGGCCGGCGGTAAAGAAGGGTAGCCCTTTGCCTTCCGGCACGGTATACCCCGTCAGTCTGCTCGGCTGCCAAATGTCGGTAAGGTCACCGAGCCTCTTGTGGTTGTCGCACTGGTTGGCAAGGCGTACGAAGCCGTACCCGTCGCGCAGGTAGGTTGACGCCTCGAGCCTCACGTCGCCGCCCAGCACGGTGGAAAGTCGGACGCTCTTCACCAAAGGCGCGATCGTCATTGGTCTCGCCTCCATTCAAAGAAGGCGCCGGCGATCGCCATCGTCTCGTCGTCCACCACGCGCTCCTTCGAGGTGTGGCTGCTCTCCTCTTCGGAGCCCACGTTGCCCGTCACCGCGGTGGTCTGCTCCTGCACAATGGGGTAGCCGTCATCGTCGCGTACATAGGTGGTCTGACCACGCTTGTCGTGCCCTACGTGGTCACAGATGGCCATAAATATCTTGTAATCCTGGAAGGTACCGTCCTTGCAGTATGCCTCTTCCTCACTGTCCCAGCGTCTCAGCACAAGGACGGATGTCTGCACGCCCACGTTGGGTTGGAACGCATCCGGGTGCATGTCTACCGAACCCAGGATCTGCGCATGGCGCAAAATCCACTGGCGCACGTAGCCCAGACCCGGGTTGCCCAGGATGCCGTTGGGAATGACGAGCGCCGCCACACCCACGCCGGGCTCAAGCAGGCGGATACACCGCTCGATGAAGAGGATCTCGGGCGGCTGAGATGAGAAGAGCTTGGGTTCCATGCTCCACTCGGCATCTTCCTCGGACCACGACCAGGTGTGTCCAAGGTCGAAGGATTCCAGAATCGCCGGGTCTTCGATAGGAATCTTGGAGCCAAAAGGTGGGTTGGTCATAATCGCCGTAACGCCGTGCCCCGGCTGCAGCGCCTTATTTGCCGCAATGTCGGCGGCGTCCAGGCGCAGCGCCTTTTGCAGTTTGGGTTCAAAGCCCGAGAACGGCTCGAGCGAGTTGGCGTGGAACAGCTGTCCGGTGCCGTCGTTGTTCATAACCATATTCATCTTGGAGGCACGCACTAGGATGGGATCAAAGTCGATGCCCACGATATGCTTGGACAGGAACTCGCGCTTGCGCGCGATCAGAGCCTCTTGCTTGGCTGCTTTGCTGCGCCCGCTCACCTCGACGGAGTCTCTGATCTTCTCAAGCACGTAATTCATGGCCGTGACCAAAAAGCCGCAGGTGCCCATGGCGGGGTCGAGGATGACGTCGTTTTCGGACGGGTCGACCATCCGCACCATCATGTGGCACATGTTGCGCGGCGTGAAGAACTGGCCCTTGTCACCACGCAGGTTGGAGCCCACGATTGTCTCGTACGCGTGGCCCTTAACGTCCACGTCGCTCTCGAGCAGGGAATACATTTGCAGCTGCGCCACGATGTAGGCGAGCACATCGTCGGTTAATGCGATGCGCTCGTCGGCCTTGAAGATGGTCTCGTACGACTGCTTGACGTTTCCAAAGAGTGCCTCGATGCGCTTGCGGCACTTCTTCTTACCCGCGGCGCCCTGGCGCTCGGTTGGCGTGATGTAGAACGTTGGCGTCTCGGAGTCGCGCTCATCCTGGATTTTGCAGAAGATGATCTTGAGCAGTTCAAGGAATGCCTCGGCCTTTTGGATGCCTTGGTTTCCGGCGATGTAGTTGTGACAGCGGCGGAACGAGTACAGCAGCGAGTCACTGGCGGCGGGGCGCAACTGGTCGAAGCGCGGCGCGTCGTCGGGTACCTCGCCACCAGCATGTGGCAGATCGGGCACGGCCTCGGGGCCGCGCTTGCCGGCATCGTCCACCACGTAACGGAAGGTAAGCAACTCGTCGCCGTTGGTCCACATGCCATAGGTCGAGTTCATGCAGGCAGACGCATAGGAGTGCATTTGATCTACGCCGTCTTTTTTGCCTTTGGCCTTGGTCTTGGGGTCTTTGCACTCGACGATGATGTGGATGTTTTCCTGGGTGTGCGCTTTTCCCGGCTCCCAGATGGCGACGTCGACCGCTTTTCGGTTGCTGCCGAACTTGATCGACTCCTCGACCCCGATCTGCTCCTTCTTGTAACCGTACTCACGCACGAGGGACTTTAGGATTTCCTGGCGCACTCGCTCCTCGGGGGTGTCCCTGCGCTGCGTCACGCCGTCGATGAAGTCCAGTATAGTCTCCGGCTGGATGACCGAAGTCTTGCTCACTTGCGACATTACGATTCCGTCCTTCCAACCTTGGTGTTGGTATCAACGCGTGCGGGGCCGCCCGATGCGACGCCCATCTCGCGGCTAATCAAATCTTTAAGAAATCCCTGCTTGTTTTCCTGTGCGGAGAGGAATGACCAAATCTCCTCTTCGGCGGGATAGAACCGCAGACAGAACTGCTGGGTCTTGTCGTGCTTGTACTTACGATCGGCTCGCTTCTGAGCTTCTGACGGCATGGCACCTCCCAAGGACATAGCTTAGCCATAATAGGAATTAGTATAGGTCTACACCTATATGTAGACAAGCAAAATATCACGAATCAGCAGGTAAAGGATGATTTTTAATTAAAGAAATAGAAGCCAACAAATGTAAAAACGGCCTCTAAGACATTGGACGTTTTTACGGTTGAGGAAGGTGGAGCTTGAGAAATGATCCGCCATGAGCGCTCCCTGCCGCTCGTGCATGGAGTGGCAGGGAACTATTTTTGTTGTATGAGACTGCCGTCTCGCAAGGTTGCAATGCCCGATTGGATGTCGACTTCAGTTGGATCAACCATATGCGCTGTTGCCTGACGCTGCGCGATGCCAGACGACGGAGGATGCGTCCTATCACGACTGGTAGTCAGGCACATTCTGGGCTAGTTGCGAACTTGGCTTGGAATGTGCCTGTTTGGCAGAATCGAAATCGCGAGCCATATCACTCGACTATGTGCCACTCAGCTGCCGAAGTGCTTCCAGCGTTGGTGATGCGGCCAGCTTTCCGTAGGCTTTGGAGCAGATAGCTTACATGGTCGCCTTTTTGCTTTGCCGTAAGGTCTGCCGGCAAGGCATGATCCAGCCCTGCGATAATCTCCGCTCTTGAACATGGGCGCACGCGCAGGAGCTCCAAGATCAACTCCTTGAAGACGCTATTGTCTACGCCCTTGTTTCGCACATACTCGCTGTGGGCACCGGTGGCTGCTGCCACCTCGGCTGAGACCGTCAGTTTGGGGTAACGGCCCCTAACGAGGCCTTGTTCGTGAAGCAGACGTGACTGTTCCTTTGTGACGGGTAGTCCCTTCTGAACGAGGTCCAACAGCAGTACTGTCACCAAATCAAGATTTCGATTGCTTGCGAGAAGTCGAGAATAGTCCTCGTTGAGAACCGTACCGTACAGCGTTACGGCAACGCGCCCAATCTCAGATAGATCGTAGGTGGGCATTGGTAATAGGCGGTTGCGCTGAATATCGAAGACGTTGCGAATGCCTATGGCGTTGCGGTCCATCATGCCTGTTTTGTTCATAGCGCTTGAAAGCAGGGGGTTACGGTAGTAGGGCGGCTTGTAGCCGCTCGCGAGCGCGTTCTCTATCGTCTCGGGGATAAAGGCACCCTCGTTCTTGAATATAAGCTTGTCCTCATACTCAAGGACATTGATCTTTCCTGACATCCTGAAATCTTGATGCGCAATAGCGTTGTGGAGAAGTTCTCGAATGACTTCGGGACTGTAGCGATGCGCTTCGGTGGGAAATAGCGTCTCTTCGCGGTCGAAGAAGCGATACTTTTCGTTTCTTATCTTTCCCAGGATACGATCGACCTGCAGAATGAAGGGCGGCTCAAAGTGTTCATAGGCCATAGTGGAGCCGTCGCTCGCGTAGAGCGTCCAAGTGATGCGCGGCTCAATGCCACCCAGAAAGACACTCGATTCCGGTTTGCCCAGAAGAACGAGCGCCGCATTGCTCACGTGGCCGTGGATCACAAGCGCCATCTTGCTAAGGATAGATTCTTCGTCGAGGCTACTAACGGCAGGCTGGCTTTCTCCGAACTTTTCGACGAATTTGGAGCATGCAAAGCTAACTGCATCTGGATCAAGGTCACCGAAGTTTGCCTCGTAGGCAATCTGGCGCGACCAGTCGGGCCGGCTCTGCCCGTAAATGGCGTCGAGTTTGAACTTGGGCATCTCTACGAGGGACTCATTCTCTCGTGACCAAGGGATTCCGTGCCAAGTCGTTGGCGTTGCGAAGCTGCCAGCCGGTATCTGGAAAGCAATGACTCTTTTGTCATCAACCTCAAACTCGTAAATCTCTTCGAAAGTCATGCCGTTGTTGGTGTATTGGGCGATTTCGTGCTTTAGGCGTCGCAGGCCGACACTTGGCGATTGGGGTTCTTTACGGTAGGCGGTTCCCTTTATCTTGCGGTCGTTTGAAATGCCAAAGAAAAGCCATCCGCACTCTGCCTTGCGTAAATTGGCCTCGTTGCTGAGGGCGGAGAAATACCTGCCAATGTCCTCGAAGTCATAGTTCTGCTTTGCTGCCTTGTATTCGACGACCTCGGTCTCGACGTCTGCAATGATGCGCAGAAGTAGGGAGGGCATTTCGCTCGTTTTCCGTATCATGACACTCCATATAATGTAATTTTATCCGCAACTAATGTAATTATATCTCCTGTTACATTAGCCGCCCGTGCATAAGGCTGTAGGCCGACTGTAAGGTCATATATTTCAGTGCATATAATGTCTGTACTTTTAATTTACCTCGCAGATTAGCTGCCAGGGGAAACGGAAAATAATGTGTCTTCTTCTAATGTAATTTCGCATGTAGCTTCGCGGATAACGCGTGAAATTACATTAGTACACGGAACTATTGCCGCCTGCTGCGGTGACGCTGCTGTCCATCTTCGTTGCCCGCTCCAATTCCAAAATGTTAGGTTCATGCCTGCTGCCCATACTTGCACCTGCGCACGGTACAATGGTTGGGTTACGACCAACGTGCCAATAACCAAAAAGGAGCCGCTATGATCGATCGCTATACCCGCCCGGAGATGGGACACATCTTCTCCCTCGAGAACAAGTACGCCATTTGGCAGGAGATCGAGGTTCTGGCCTGCGAGGCCCAGGCGGAGCTCGGTAAGATCGGTATTTCCAAAGACGAGGCCCAGTGGATCCGCGATCATGCCAACTTTGAGAAGGCGAAGGTCGATGAGATCGAGGAAGTCACGCGCCACGACGTCATTGCCTTCCTGACCAACATGAAGGAATACATCGATGCCGATGTTCCCGAGGGCGACCCCAAGCCCAGCCGCTGGGTTCACTATGGCATGACCAGCTCCGATCTGGGCGACACGGCTCTGTGCTACCAGCTCACCCAGGCCTGCGACTTGATCATCGAGGACGTCAAGAAGCTCGGCGAGATTTGCAAGCGTCGCGCCTTTGAGGAGCGCAATACGCTCTGTGCCGGCCGCACTCATGGTATCCACGCCGAGCCGATGACCTTCGGCATGAAGTTTGGCTCTTGGGCCTGGGAGCTCAAGCGCGATCTGGATCGTCTTGAGGACGCCCGCAAGAATGTTGCCTTCGGCGCCATCTCGGGCGCTGTCGGCACCTACAGCTCCATCGAGCCGTTTGTCGAGGAGTATGTCTGCGAGCACCTGGGCCTGGTTCACGACCCGCTGTCCACGCAGGTTATTAGCCGCGACCATCACGCCTATCTCGCCGGTGTTCTTGCCACCACGGCGGCCACCTGCGAGCGCATCGCTACCGAGGTTCGCAATCTGCAGAAGACCGATACCCTCGAGGCCGAGGAGCCGTTCCGCAAGGGTCAAAAGGGCAGCTCCGCCATGCCGCACAAGCGCAACCCCATCACCATGGAGAAGGTCTGCGGCCTGTCGCGCGTCGTGAAGGCCAACGCGCAGGTTGCCTTCGACAACGTCGCCCTGTGGCACGAGCGTGACATTTCGCACTCCTCTGCCGAGCGCGTCGCCCAGGCCGATAGTTTCATCGCGCTCGACCACATGTTCCAGTGCCTCATCCGCGTTATCGACGGCCTGCAGTTGTATCCCGCTCGCATGATGGCCAACCTCAACAAGACACGCGGCCTCATTTTTTCCTCCAAGGTCCTGCTGGCCCTCGTCGACACGGGCATCACCCGCGAGGACGCGTACGCCATTGTGCAGGAGAACGCCATGGCAACCTGGCACGAGGTACAGGATTGCGTCTCCGGCCCCACCTTTAAGGAGCGTCTCGAGGCTGATCCGCGCTGCACCGTCAGCCAGGAGAAGCTCGACGAGATCTTTGATCCGTGGGACTTCCTCACCCGCATCGACACGGTCTTCGATCGTCTGGAGCAGCTGAGCTTCGAGTAGGGTTGACCTAATTCGACCGCCTGCGGATGCATTTCAACCATTGGCGCCTTGCCCGTTTTGGGCAAGGCGCTTTTTTCACTGCCGCATTGGCTCCCGGTAATAAAATGAACTTTACTGCTGTTTCGATGAAAGGAGGAGCGTGCCCAGACGTATCAAGCGAGTCGCCATTGTCTCGTTTACGCTCATGCTCCTTGTTGCTGCCTGTGTGGTCGCCCTGACGTATACCGTTCGAAGCAGTTCTTCCTCCTCGAATGAAGCCGACAAAGATCTCCCAGTACTCAAAATCGGCGTTACGGATAACGACCCCTATGTGTATATCGATACCACGGGCGATTACGTCGGTATCGATATCGACATCGCCCGCGAGGCCTGCAAGCGTGCGGGGCTCAAGCCACAGTTTGTCGATATTGACTGGAACGATCGCGACCGGCTGCTCAAAAACGGTGATATCGATTGCCTGTGGTGTGATTATTCTCCCTGCTATCGCGAGGATAAGTATTACTGGACCGAGCCGTATTTAACCGTGCCGGTCTCGGTTGCCGCCAAGAAAACGAGCGGCATCAAGTCCTTGGCGCATCTCGATGGAAGCAAGACCATCGCGGTGATTGCGGGCTCGGTGAGCGAACGCCGATTGCTCGCAGGGGATCTGGAAATCTCGCCGGACGTGCAAATCAAATCGTACGGTTCTGCCGAGCTCTGCAAAGCCGCCCTCGCCAAAGGGTATGTCGACTGTTGGATGGCGGACGTTCAGTCGCTTGATCGACTTGTCGCCCAGTATCCCGGCCTTTACCGCGTGTTCGCTGACAACGTTATGACGGTTGACCTTGGCGTCGCGTTTAAGGACGGCTATGAGGGGGAGTACGTCAAAAACCTCAATACCGTGCTGTTCGAGATGGATCGAGATGGCACGATTGAGCGCATTGTGGGCAAGTACAAGGCAGGGGCGACGACGGACGGGCAAGGAGCGGAATCATGACAAATGATGAGCGCCGCTTGCGCCGAAAGGCATTAGTCACCGCGGCTATCTGCGTTGTGGTCAGCGCTGTCCTGTTGGGTCTGCTGTATATGGTCGGCACGCATCGCTGTCTCGATAAAACGCTTGGGTTTGGTCAGGAAACCATGGTGTTTTTAAAAAACGCCTGCGAAAAATATGACCGATATGAACAGGGAAGAAAAACCGAAGCGACGCACAATTTGGATGCCGCGCTCGAGTCGTTTTCGACGTTCTTGCCGTCTGATCACGTTGAAGTCAACGATGACCTCGTCGAGGAGTACGTCCATACCGAGCACCTTTCGGGAATGTTGGTCATGGACGCCGACGGCCATATGGCCGCTCATTACGATATTGATGGTCGCGATCCGCTGATGCTGTGGCGAGAGGAGCTGGCCTGTTCGTCGGTCGCATCGATGTATCGAGGATCCAAGGTGTCCTACTCGACGGTCGTTGAGCGTCGCGATGTCGACTTTGCCGTGAGTGTTGTTCCGTACGGTGATGGCGTAGCGCTGGGGTATCGATCGCTTGCGCCCGAGCCCGCCGATGATTATTCGTATACGATCGCCGACGTGCTCGTGAACAACACATTCCATCAGAGCCCAACGGTGCTCGTGATGCGCGATATGCAGATCGTTTCCTCAAACGATTCGAATGTCGATCTAACCCTTGCCCGGCTTCTTGCCGATAGCGGAATTGATTGGAAAGACGAAGGCTTAACACGTATCGAATATCGGGGAAGTACCTGGTATGCCGTGCGTGCGGCGTATGAGGACTATCGCCTGTTTGCGCTTTATCCCAAATCTGAGGTCATGTCGGGCAGGATTTCATTTATCGCTGCCGGCGTGCTGGTGTGCTTGGCGTTTTGGGTTGTAGTGCTGTTGGCGCGCAACATTGCCGATCGTCGCAATTTGGCCGAAAAGGACAAGCAACTCGGCATCATCAATGCTATCAGTTCCATATATGAGTCGACCTTCCTGCTGCATCTCGATACGCTCGAGATCGAGGGAATTAACATGTCGCCATCGGTGGCAAAGATATTTTCCGAGCACGCCGAGGTGTATGACTTTTTGACAACGGTTTGCCGAGACATCGTGAGTCCCGAAAGCCGCGAGGCGGTCATGGAGCTAATAGATATAAGCACGCTTCAGGACCGTATGGAGGGCATGCCGTACTTGGATGCCGAGGTACGAGATTGCCGAGGTACGTGGTATTCGCTGCAGGTTGTTCCACAGCGCCGCGATGAGCAGGGTCGACTGGAATCGGTCGTCGTGGCGACGCATAACATCTCGATGACAAAGCGCGCCGAGGAGCTTTCTTTCCAGGACAAGCTGACGGGACTTCGCAATAGAAATTACCTTGAGTCCCTTGGCGACGACCTGGTGAACGAGTCCCTGCCCGTGAGTGTGATCATGATGGACTGCAATTTCCTCAAGCGCACCAATGATCTCTACGGTCACGAAATGGGCGATGAGCTGCTACGGCGTACTGCATCTGTATTGAAGCGGACGGCAGGCGAGAAATTTGTACCCATGCGCGTTGGTGGAGACGAGTTCTTGCTGATTTGCCCTCACACCGATCGCGAATCCGCATGCAAAGTGGTGCAAGATCTTCGCCTCAGCCTTGCTGCTGCGAGCGATGAGGTGCTGACAGTCAGTGCGTCGTTTGGCGTCGCGACGGCAGAGACACCCGGATGTTCGCTGACCGAGATGTACCACATCGCTGACCACAACATGTATCAAGAGAAACGAAAAGTTCACGCTCGGGAAGCAGATTGCTAGTATTGCTACCGCCGGTTTGCGCATTGGGGAATGTTGAATCGGTGCCCGCGATACTTTATCGGTTCGGACGGGGATAATAGACGTCTGAAATTGCTTTACGAGAGGGGAACGCAATGATTAGTTTTGATTACAAGCCTCAGGGCGTATGCACTCGCAATATCCACCTTGACCTGTCCGATGACGGCAACAAGGTGGTGGGCGTCGAGTTTACCGGTGGCTGCAACGGCAATCTCAAGGCTATCTCTAAGCTGGTCGAGGGTGCTCCTGCCGATCGCGTCATCGAGGTTCTCGCTGGTAATACCTGCGGTATGAAAAAGACTTCTTGCGCCGATCAGCTCACGCGCGCTATCGAGGCCGCTCGCGCCGAGATCGCCTAATGAGTATCGCCGACCACGTCAAGAACGGAATATCGCGCCGCGGCTTTGTGCTCGGAGGGACTGCCGCGGGCGCTGCCACGGTGCTTGCCGGATGCTCAAAGAAAACGGGTACCAGCGACGACGCCGCCGGCGAGCCGCAGGTTATCAAAGACGACTCAAAGATTGTCTCGATTACGGATGAGTATGAGGCCGTCGATATCGATCTTGAGCCCATGGCGACATGGACATTGCCCTTGGGTACGCTGCTGTACTACTGCGACGGCGATTACGCCGCGGCGATGATGGCCCCGGCGTCTGCGCTGCATGCCAACACGCTTGGCGTGCTCAACTTGGGCGACGGCTCGCTCACGACGCTCATCGAGGATCCTATCGAAGGTGCGGGGTATTCGTTTTACGATGTCCGCGCCGGCGATGGCGTGTTTGCGTGGGTTGAGATGAACTTTGCCAATTCATCGTGGAAGCTCTACGCTCAAAATCTGTCGGGCGCTTCGCTCTCTGGCGACGTGGTTGAGCTCGATCGGGGTGGCAAGGACTATGATCCGCCCCTGTTTACGGCGTTCGGGTCATCGGTCATCTGGTATAAAATGCCTTCGGCAGGCGGCAATAAAACGAGTAGTGATTCGTTTTGCTATCGTCGCTCGCTTGATGAATCCAAGGCCGAGACAATTTGGAAATCGACGGGCCGCTTTGCATCGGCCCCGCGTGCGAGCGACGGCATTTTGACCATCTCGCCGCGTGTCCGCAACGACGAGGGCGTCTACTACGGCATAACGGCAATCGATCTGACCGACGGCAACAACACCAAACGTGCCCAGCTAGTCCTTCCCTCGTCAGTCTCGCCTTTCGAGGCCGTATATATGGGCGATACCTTCGTGTTTTCTATCGAGGCGACCTATAGTGGCGTGGGCAGCTTGGGCAACATGGGCACGTATATCGGTAATGAGGGAGGGTCGTACCTCTTCCTGTCACGCGAGCCGCTCGCATGTGCGGCTGGCAAGAAGAATAAATACCTTGTTAAGGTGCAGGCATCGCATTTCCTGATCGACACCTCTGCCAAGACCTATGGCTCGCTGCTGTCGCCCGACCGCGCTTTGGAGTATGGCGATTATCCAGCTACGGCGGGAAAATCGGACTCATTCCTTACGTACGCCACGGTGCGCAACAGCCAGGGTATACCAGAGACGGTCACTGCACGCCTATTCTCTCTTTAAGCTTAGAGGGGTTAAAAAGGCGCCAACAGGGGAATAAACGCGTTGTAATTGTGAGTACCGCCCGCCGAGCTGCCGCGTCATAGCGGCATCCGGCGGGCTCAGGTGCGTTAAAATGGGCTTGTTCTTAGCTAATTGAGACAGGGGGGCCGTGTTATGGCTTCAGATGCAAAAAAGATTCTGCTGGTCGAGGATGAGAAGGCAATCCGTGACGCCGTCGCTGCCTATCTCGAGCGCGAAGGCTACTGGGTTGTGGGCGTCGGCGACGGCCAGTCCGCGATCGAAGAGTTCGAGAAGCATCAGTTTGACCTGGTCGTGCTCGATCTTATGCTCCCCAAGATCCCCGGTGAGCGCGTTTGCCGCACTATCCGCGATACCTCGGATGTGCCCATTATCATGCTTACCGCCAAGGGTGAGATCGAGGACCGTATTATCGGTCTTGAGCTCGGCGCCGACGACTATCTGATCAAGCCGTTCTCGCCGCGCGAGCTCGTCGCCCGCGTTCGCGCTCTGTTCCGCCGTGCCCATCAGGCCGACGAGCCCGCCGTCGAGGTACTCGACTTCGGCGATCTGGTCATCGATATCTCGGGCCACAAGATCTTGGTCGAGGGCAAGGAAGTGGACCTGACCGCTTCCGAGTTTAAGCTGCTCACCACGCTTGCTCGTCATCCCGGCCGTGTGTATAACCGCATGGAGCTGGTCGAGAAAGTGCTCGGGTATGACTTTGAGGGCTATGAGCGCACCATCGATAGCCACGTGAAGAACCTTCGCGCCAAGCTGGGCGATGATCCCAAGAAGCCCAAGTGGCTCTACACCGTCCACGGTGTCGGCTATCGCTTCGAGGCTCCGGCCAAGACCGATAAGTCGGACGAGAAATAGGGAAATCACATATGACACCTGCGCGCTTTGAAATCGGACAAAAGCACAAGCAGGAGAGCGAGGCGGGTTCCAAGGCTAGTTGGAACACGCCTCGTTCCGATTCACGGCCAACGATGAGCTATCCCTCGCGCATGGCACTTGCTTTTGCTCTGACATCGCTCATGACGGTATTGGTGCTGGTGGGCGTTGTCTCTGTTGTGTGGGGCACGGTCTTTTCGGATTACACGCGCTCCAATATCGTCGAAATCGCAAATTCCGCAGCCGAAAAGCTTGCGACGTCGTACGAGGAAAACGGCAATTGGACTGCGGGCGAGCTGCGCACGGTCGCGACATCGAGTTTGGTGTCCGACGATTTGGGCATGCAGGTCGTCAATAAAAAGGGCGTTGTTGTCTATGACGACTCGTGGCCTTCGGCAAGTGCGACTGCCGATGTGCGCGAGAGCGAATCGGCGTCTCGCAGCTCGAGAGGTAAAAAGGCCTCGCATAGCCCGGTTTCGTCGGCGCCCACCGACTCCGATAGCGTGGCCAACGTCGAAATCATAACGCCTTCCGGCCAGCATGTCGGACAGGTAAAGCTATGGGCCATCGGCTCCGATGCTCTGCTCACCAAGGCAGATTCTGCGTTTAGAGAGAAGACCTTTAACGCCATGGTCCTTGCCGCGGTTGTTGCAGTCTGTATCTCGGTCGTTATCGGATCGTTCATGTCGCGTATGCTCACCAAGCCGATTCATCGTATTACCAGCACGGCCAAACAAATTCGCGATGGCGATTTGTCCGCTCGCACGGGCTTGCGCGGCGATGACGAAATCGATCAGCTGGGTGAGACCTTTGACGAGATGGCCACTTCGCTCGAGAAGGATATGAAACACGAGAAACGTTTGACCTCGGACGTGGCTCACGAACTTCGTACTCCGCTTATGGCCATGCTCGCAACGGTCGAGGCCATGCAGGATGGCGTATATCCTACCGACGATGAGCACTTGGAGACTGTTGCTTCCGAGACGCGTCGCCTGGCTCGTCTGGTGCAGCAGATGCTCGACCTGTCGCGCATGGAAAACAGCACGGCTCCGCTCAACCTTGAGCCGGTGGACATGGTTCCTTTCGTGCGTTCCATCGTCAATGCCCAGGAGCGCCTGTTTGTCGACCGCGATCTGCGCTTGCGCTTTGCTGACGAGACCCAAGGTCACGACGATGTCGTCGAAGCCGATCCCGACATGATCACACAATGCGTCATCAATCTCATGAGCAACGCCATGCGCTACACCCCCGAGGGCGGTTGGGTCGTGGTGTCGGTGCTCAGTGACCGCAAACACGTCAGCATTGCCGTTTCTGATACCGGCATCGGTATTGCCAAGGATGACTTGTCGCGCATCTTCGGCCGTTTTTGGCGCGCCGATGCCAGCCGTGCCCGTGAGGCGGGCGGTCTGGGCGTGGGCCTCGCCGTGACTAAACAGATCGTCGAGCGCCATCACGGCTACATATCTGTGGAGTCGGAGCTTGGAAAGGGTACGACTTTTACGATTCATCTGCCTCGCGAGCACACGGCGGACGCGGCATCTACTACAATGGAGCACTAGCTTTTCGCTATTCGGTGAAGGAGGGGTTTCGTCCCTGCCGCTCCGAGTTTGCGAAAACGTGCGGGAAAGAACCCGCATTACTGTCGTATTTTGGTAAGGAGTGACTCACGTGACAACGATGGAGCGTCGTCCGGATTCCCGTGGCAAGGTTCGTGATATCTACGATGCCGGTGAAAACCTGCTGATGGTCGCCACCGACCGCATTTCTGCGTTCGACTTCATTCTTCCCGACGAGATTCCGTTTAAGGGAGAGGTGCTCAACCGCATCTCGGCATTCTGGTTCGATAAGTTTGCCGGCATCGTTCCCAACCACCTCGTTTCCATCGACCCGGCGGATTTCCCCGAGGAGTTTGCTGAGTATCGTGACTACCTCGCCGGCCGCGCCATGCTGGTTAAGAAGGCCCAGACGATTCCTATCGAGTGTATCGTCCGCGGCTATCTGACCGGTTCGGGCAAGAAGACCTACGACGAGAACGGCACCGTCTGCGGCATCCAGCTGCCTGAGGGCCTGACCGAGGCTTCCAAGCTTCCCGAGCCGCTGTTCACGCCGTCCACGAAGGCCGAGATCGGTGACCACGACGAGAACATCTCGTTCGAGCGTTGCTGCGAGATCGTGGGCGAGGATATCGCCACGCAGATTCGTGACCTTTCCCTCAAGATCTACAAGGCCGCTGCCGAGTACGCCGCGACCCGTGGCGTCATCATTGCCGACACCAAGTTCGAGTTTGGTGTCATCGATGGCAAGGTCACGCTGATCGACGAGTGCCTCACGCCCGATTCCAGCCGTTTCTGGCCTGCTGCCAGCTACGAGGAGGGCAAGATCCAGCCCAGCTACGACAAACAATTCGTCCGCAATTGGCTCAAGGCCAACTGGGATATGACGGGGGAGACCCCGCACCTGCCCGCCGAGGTCATCGATGGCACGTCCGAGCGCTATCGCGAGGCCTTCCAGATCATCACGGGCTCCCAGTTCACAAGCATGAAGGAGAACGCATAAGTGAGTACCCGTAGCGCCACGAACAAGCGCACGCAATCCCGCGAGGTTACCGGGGTTGCGCGCAAGTCCGCCGCATCTGCTAAGCCTGCCCGTCAGGCAGCGAGCTCTGTCCGCGTCGTGCCGGCTTCGTCTAAGGCACGCCGCAAAGAGCTCGAGAAGGGCGAGAACCTCGAGGGCCTCTCTAAAGAGGAGAAGCGCGCCCGCAAGGCTAAGCAGCGCGCCAAGGAGGATCGCATCTACACGGTGTCGAATATCCTTCTCAAGCAGGATGAGGACTACACCAAGCGCCGCCGCATCTGGTGGGCCGTGCTCGCTATCGGCATGGTGCTCGTCGTGGCCATTTGGGCCTCGCTGTACTTCGCTCCCGCTGGCATGGTGTCCAGTCCCGTCCAGATGGTCGGCATCGTTTTGTCTTACGTCGTCATTCTGGGTGACTTTATCTACGACTTCGTTCGTATTCGTCCCCTGCGCAACATGTACCGCACGCAGGCTGAGGGCATGTCCGACAATAAGCTCAACGCCCTTATCGAGCGCGCGGCTGCCGAGGAGGACAAAAAGGACTCCAAGAAGAAATAGCGTTTGCATTCATACTTATCGCTAAGATATAAGGCGCGTCGTTTTTGCGGCGCGCCTTTTTACTGTTCTATAGATAGATGGAGTGGCACATGATTCGAGCTGCCCTGACGGTTGAAGAAGCTCTGGAGGGCATGAAGGCCCTGGAGCCCAAGATTAAAAACTATGCGCGCCTGGTCGTCCGCAAGGGCGTAAACGTCAAGCCCGGCCAGGAAGTCGTCGTTCAGTCTCCGGTCGAGTGCGCGCCGTTTGCGCGCGTGGTGGTCGCGGAGGCCTATGACGCCGGCGCCGGCCACGTGACGGTCATTTGGGCCGATGATGCCGTGACGAGGCTCACGTACGAGCATGTCGATAAAAGCTATTTTGAGCAGACGCCCGAGTGGAAGCGCCTGCAGCTGGATTCCCTGGCCCAGGACGGTGCCTGCTTTATCTTTATCGAGGGTGCGGATCCCGCAGCCCTCAAGGGCATCGATCCAGCCAAGCCGGCCGCGGCATCCAAGGCGAGGAATACGCAGTGCAAAGTTTTCCGCCGTGGACTGGATTACAACATCAATCCGTGGTGCATCGCCGGCGCTCCGGTCGTGGCTTGGGCGCACGAGGTGTTCCCGGGAGACGCCGATGAGGTTGCAATCTATAAGCTGTGGAATGCGATTCTGCACACCGCTCGCGCCGATGGCCAGGACCCGGAGAGCGACTGGGAACTCCATGACGCCGCATTCGAAAAGAACCTGCGTTTCCTAAACGATAATCAATTTGATTGCCTGCACTACACCGCTTCGAACGGAACCGATCTGACGATTGGCATGACGAAAGGTCACGAGTGGGCCGGCGGCAAGGGCAAGACGCCCGATGGCCACCCCTTCTTCCCCAACATCCCCACCGAGGAGGTTTTTACCTCGCCTGATCGCATGCGCGCTGACGGAATCGTCTACTCGGCCATGCCGCTCATCCACCATGGCAATAAGGTCGACGATTTTTGGATTAAGTTCGAGGGCGGCCGCGTAGTGGACTACGATGCCCGTGTGGGCAAGGCAACGCTCGCAAGCATCATCGATACTGACGAGGGCGCTGCTCACCTGGGAGAGGTCGCGCTCATCTCCAAGAACACGCCGATCCGCGAAAGTGGCGTACTGTTCTACGATACGCTCTATGACGAGAACGCTAGCTGCCATCTCGCGCTAGGTGTCGGTTTCCCCGAATGCATCGAGGGTGGGTATGACATGTCCAAGGAAGAGCTCCTGGAGCATGGCGTTAACGTCTCGAGCACGCACGTCGATTTTATGATTGGCACGGACGACATCGATATTACGGGCATTACGCCTGATGGACGTGAAGTTGTGATTTTCCAGAACGGCCAATGGAGTTGGGAATAGTCCCAGACCGTGGTACAATGCCACCCGCGGGCCGTTAGCTCAGCTGGCAGAGCAGGGGACTTTTAATCCCAAGGTCCAGGGTTCGAACCCCTGACGGCCCACCATAGAATGGAAAAGCGACTGGCGGATGCCGGCCGCTTTTTTGTTGCCGCGACGCGGGTTCGAACCCGAAAGGGCGCGGAGCTGAGTAAACGCGTGAGCGTTTGCCAGCGCAGCGCGCAAGGCGCGAAGCGCCGCAGCGGCCGCCTGCGGAGCAGGCTGAACCCCTGACGGCCCACCCAAAGTAAGGAATACGAAATGAAAACAAATAGATACGGAATTAGCGGCAGCACATTAAAGATAATAGCAGCCATTTCGATGGTTCTCGATCATGTAAGCAGGATCGTCCTGACCAATGGAATCATGACTCACGCATCGTACAGTCAGATATCAGACGAACAGTGGGCGATTCTAAGCGAGGCTTCGGATATGCTTCATGTTCTTGGCAGAATTGCATTTCCCTTATTTTGCTTTTTGATAGTTGAGGGATTTTTGCATACTCATGACTTAAAGAAGTACCTGCGAAATATGCTTGTCTTCGCAATCATTGCGGAGCCCATATACGATTTCGTCCAAACCGGGCAACTATTTGACCTTCGGCAACAAAATGTTATGTGTGAGCTCCTGCTTTCCTTGGTCTTTTTGATTGTTCTGGAAAAGATACAAAGTCTTTCAAAACGGAAAAGATACATCGCAGAAACTGCTCTGATTGTTTTGACAGCACTGGCAGCTGAATACACTAAACTAGATGGCGGTGTGTATGGCATTATGCTTGTGGCTGCATTCTATTTATTCCACGACAGCAAGGCCAAGATGTTCTTTGCTGCAGTATGTGCAGTGCTCCTTTCGTCATGCCATATAGTTGGCGGCGGATTCGAGCTTGCTGCAGCTAATGTACTTAATCCTGATGTTGCTGCCGCGGTCGTTTCGTTGCTGCTTATCAATCTTTATAATGGTAAGCGAGGGCTGAAGCTCAAATATTTCTTCTACATTTTCTATCCGGCACATCTTGCTCTGCTTTATGGTGTCTCACTTATTGTTTTGAACTGTCTTTAAAAACTCTCAAACAAGTCTCTGAAAACGGAAACAAATTGACCCTAAGACTGCTTGTGAATTTCCGGAAGACCTGAGAGATGCGAGGATAGGCAACGAGGGCTGCAGAGAGATGCTTCTCAGTTCTCTGGCGGATCGCACGTATCTGTATGAGGATCACTTCCACACACTCATTAATAACAGTGATAAACACGGCAGATCCTCAAAACATGAGGCTGTGGAGGTCGAACGATGCTTCGAAAGCATGAATGGCAGCGAGAAAATGAGTTCGGAAGCGCCCTCTGGATGATCCAGCATAGAATAGAAAGCGATCGGCTCCGGCTGGTCGCTTTTTTGTTGCCGCGCCACGGGTTCGAACCCGAACTTCTCTATATATAAGAACGCTTGGCGAACAAAACCTGCCTTTTACCGACGGGAAACAAATAGCTGATGCTTTTGGAGTAAAGTGGCGCTCCAGAGATGACCGATGCCTTAACACCTATAAACCAGCTGGTCATCGCCAATATCAGAAGCCAATGCTTCAGTTTTAACCTCAGTGATGCGACTGAGGGACCTATTCATTTGTGAACAAAATATGGAGTGCGCGATTCCCGC
>NZ_QRWO01000022.1:0-50243 GCF_003459655.1 Collinsella sp. AF19-1LB | reverse complement strand
CCGACTTCGTCACCCAGGTCGACAAATCGCAATTTATCATCCACCAAGATCTTCACGGCTTTTGAAAAGACAGATAGTTACATGTCCAACGCTACAGAAGCCCGAGGACCGTCGCCTTTGATAGCATCTCGTAGGCTCGCGGATATGTCTCTTTGTCGCGCTCGGCCATAAATGCCCAGTTCGCCGTCACGTCAGCCGCCCTCACCATAGCCACCTTGGAGGAGTCGACATAGGAGACTGGAATCTTGGGCAGCCAGTCGCTAAATACAGGAGGGTAGGAGGTCTGCCACGTTGGGTTGAACATGCCGCAGCGCAGCTCCTCATCAACCGATTCTGCCAGGTTGTACTTTCCGTCGATCGAAGTCGAATGCTCGTCAACCACAACAGAAACTGCATCAACCTCGCTCGCGGCAATTCCCTGAAGCCTCAGCGCGTCAACGATGCCGGACTTCACGCCGCGCTTTAGAGCGTAGTCAAGATACCTTTGCTTGCGCCTTTTCGAGCTTGAATTCTCAGAGCAACTGCAACACCCCTGAGTAGTGGACCTCGTAGGGCGTCCTGAACCCCAGGCGCTTGTGGGGCCTGCGGTTGATGGCATCGTACACCCGCTCGACCTCCTCGTCCGAGACCGCAGAGAAGCCGGTCCCCTTCGGGAAGTACTCGCGCAGCAGACCGTCTGTGTTTAGTCAAGCCTGATTCTCGGGTTGGGGCTGCGGTGGAAATCCTGGTCCTCTTTTGGTCCAGGATTTCCACCGCAGCCCCAACCCGTAAATTGAACGCTATCAAACACAGATGCCGTCGCGAAGTCGATGTCGCGCGTGACGCGGCCGTCGGGGATGCGCGCGAGCAGCCCGCTTCCGCCCTTGAGGATAAACCGGCCGTCGGGGTTGCTGAACACCCTGCGCAGGAACCGGTCGCGCAAAGCCCGACGACAGCCGTCCCCGGGGTCACCGCCCCTGTCGCGAACGGCCCTCTTCAGGGCCCTGTCGAGCTGACCGCCGTTCTCGTACGTCATTCTTCCCGCCTCCTAGCTAACGAATCGTACAGGCTGGCCCCCGCCGGCATCCCGGCTTTTGCCCCCCGGCGTCGATTTTCTCCCTCAGCGCGCCCTCGTCTTCGACGAGGCCCCTTTCGAGCGCGTCCGCGAGCACGTTCGCGACCAGGCTCAGTTCCTCCCCGGAGTCTATCAGGTCCACCACCGTGAGCCAGGGCCTCGTCGCCGGGATGTCCGAGACGATCGCCACGTCCTTCGGGTCGAGGCGGCGCTTCCTGATGAATCAGGTTCGGGCGCTTAGTCTGCTTTCTCTCGGGCGTGCAGAACTCGTAGGGCGAGGGGCTGACCTCGCCGATGCCGTAGAGCCATGCAGCCGTCGCCCCCATGGCGACGGGGCGCCTCCCCGGGTCGATCGACAGTCAGGCCGCGAGGACGTCCTCCTCCCGCGTGCTCGGTGAGCCGCCCATGCGGTAGACGCCCTTCGCGAGCCTCTCTATGTTGCCGAGCCCTTCCAGCCTCGAGAGCGCGTACCGCTCGACGCCGAGCACCTTCGCCTGCACAGATGTGAAGAGCCCCCTTTGGGAAGAGGCGATGTCGTTGGTGGCTCGTATGACTTCGATTTATTCCATGCTTGCATTGTGGAAAATAATGCAACAATGCAAGCAATACGCTCAGAATACACGGCGTTATTCGGCGGCATTCGGGGTCACTGAAACTGCGGAAACCGATTTTCGCATTTCTTTATTCCCATTTGTTGACCTGGGCGAATGCAATTGAAGAGGGCTTGAATCCGCCTCGCAGTTTCAAGTCAGTTTCATCCGCTCGAAATCGGCCTTCGGGGGACCCGAATTGTGAATTATTCCCGCAGGGCCTAATTATTCCCGTACCGCCGAGTACTCCGTTGTACCGCCCAGTAGGGACACACGGGAATAATTGGGTCGTTTTCCCAGGTAAAGATGCAAAAAGAAAGCCCTCGAACCAAAGGGTTCGAGGGCTGTTATTCCCACTATTTCGCTGGTGGCTTTGGTTCTGTCGTCCCGTCATTCCAGTTGCACCCAGTTTTCGGCATCGACACGGAACGCGTGCCGCCGAATGACGCGATGTCGCGTCTCGTCAGCTTCGGGGACAAAAGCTGGGACAACTTCAAAAACTTTTTTCAAACTCAGGGCTTTGAGTTTTTGTTTTTGTCCCAAAGGAGCTTCCGGCCGTGATTCGGATGCCCGATTGGGCGGAATCGCCCGTTTCTGGAACTCAACCGCAGCATCACGCACAAGCCACTCGCAACAACTGCAAATGATTGGTCGCGAGCGGCTTCCAACGAGATTCCAAAGCCGCAGGTCAGGCGACTGCACTACTGACAGGGAAAGGGAGTCGTATCGGGCGGCTTGCCCATGAGTCGACGATGAGGCTTCCACCGAATGTCGAGGACATGCTGGTAAAATAGGCAATACTTTTTATGACAGGAGACCGAGCATGGCCGAACCCCACGATAGGAAGCCGATCCTCACGATCGAGCAGCAGATAGAGCACCTCAAGCAGAAGGGCGTAGCCTTCGAGCTGTGTTCCGAGGAAAAGGCCGCGGACTACCTGCGCGACAAGTGCAACTTCTTCAAGCTCGCATCCTACCGCAAACTCTTCTCGAAATACGAGGGAGGCCCGCGCGACGGCCGCTACGTAGACCTCGACTTCGGCCAGCTGCGCCTGCTCGCGGCGCTCGACCAGGAGCTGCGCCACGCCCTGCTCGGCATGACGCTCGACATCGAGCACTTCCAGAAGGTGACACTGCTTCGCGAGATGGAGGACCGTGGAGAGGACGGCTACGCCATCGTGGCCGACTACATGGCATCGCTTACCACTGCAAACAGGGAGTACCGCCTGCGCGAGCTCAAGATGAGCGGCCGCAGCCCCTACAGCTCGAGCCTCTACGCGAAGTACTCCGGCGACATGCCTGCCTGGGCCTTCCTTGAGCTCACCTCGTTCGGCACCCTCATCGACTTCGTGCGCTTCTGCGCCAGGCGATGGGGCGACAGGCGCCTCGAGGCCTCCCACTACGACCTCAAGCGCGTGAAGTCCGTCCGCAACTGCGCCGCGCACGGCTCGTGCCTGATCAACTGCTTCGCCGAGAGGGGCGCCGCCCGGGGCTCGGCGTCCAGCGGCGTCTCCCGAAGGGTGGCCGCCGTGGGAATCCCCAAGGCGACCAGGAGGAAGTGGATGGGGAATACGGCCATGCAGGAGGTCGCGACCGTGCTCGTGGCGCACTCCGGCTTGGTACCCGAGGGCTCCTCGCGCTCGCGCGCCGCATCCGAGCTCGCCGAGATGTTCGCCAGGGCCGACGGAGAAACCGAGGCGCTGCCCGACAAGGGGCCCGACGCCGCAGCTCGCTCCGCGCTCGAGTTCCTTCGCAGGTTGACAGAATCGCTCGGGTTGGTAGAATAGCCTGCAGATAGCAAAACCTTCACGGTTTTAGGGGCGGACTTGCGCAAGCGACTCTGCCCTATTTTTATATTCACTCGCTATAGGAGACGGGTGATACCTGGGTCAATGACAGAACTGAGAAGCCCGGAATAATGGAGCCAGTTAGAAACCCTCGGGTTTGCGGGGCGGGATCGTGAGAGCGATTCTGCCCTATTTTTTCCTCCGTCTGCCCCAAACCAAGTAGTTCGAAGATAGCCTGTAGGTGTCCTCCTGGGCGCCTTTTATTTTCAGGGAATCGGCCGCTTCATGAACGAGCGACCGGCTTGACCTAGATCGAACCGCCTTCATCTCCGCCTAGGCGCCGGCGATCAACATCGTAAATCCGCGCGTGCTACAATGCGGGCACCAGAGATGAAAACACAGTCCCCGTCGGGTAGTCGTGGGCGTGCGGGAGTCCGCATCAGTAACCTGCCTCCTTGGTTGTCCCTTCTCTGCATGGTCATCTACATAAAGGAGGAACCAACCATGCAGATCAGCGTGTCATCCACCCTGACCGTATATCATGACGGCCAATTCTGGGTCGGGCTGGCGGAGCATGTCGAGGACGGCAGATACGGCGTCGTCCGCATCGTCTTCGGTGCAGAACCGTCCAATGAGGAAATCCTGCAATTCGTTACAAGCAAATGGGCGAAGCTCTCGTTCTTCGGTGACGAGGCCACGGAAACAAGCAAGCCCGCGAAGAATCCCAAGCGACGCGCTCGCGAGGCAGCGAAAGCCCTTAAGCGGCCCGCGGTGAGCACCAAGGCACAACAGGCGCTCGCAGCACAGCGGGAAGCGATGAAGCGGGAGTCGGCTCAAGCAAGAAGCCAGCGTCGCGCGGATGAGGCGGAGGCGCGCTTCGAGCCACTGCACTTCACAGCTTGTTTCTCAAGTATTTGGGACGCACACGCGGCGTTCAAAAATGCGGAGCGACTCCACATGGCTCGAGACTGAGCCGAGGTGCCCTACTTCTCGCCCTCCAGCAGCCCCACGATACGGTCGATGTCGACGGCGAAGCGGGGCCTTCCCTCGCGCTCGCAGCGGTCGAGGTACGCCTGGCACTCGGAGACAATGCGCTTGGTGTTGCCGTCGATGATGCGCTGGAGCGTCTCGTAGTAGGCCGAGCCCTCGGTCCTGAAGCGGCGCTGGTAGGACTTGGTTATGGGGAACATCTTGATGTAGTGGATGCCGTGGCGACAGCCGGGGCTCGTCGTGGGGCGGGGTGGCAACGCAAAGTACTGGTCTTTGGGCACGTTGGGGGCGATGTTGGAATGCAGCGGCACGGCGAAGTCCCTGCGCTTCCCGCGGAAACGCAGCCTCACCACCACGATGCAGGGGAGATTGTGCTTAAGCATGAGCTCGCGGTCGCCCTCGACGAGGTCGAAGAAGTCCTGGGAGATGGATACGGTCTTCACCGGTTGCGCCCCCTCATACGAAGCGGGGCCCGCATCGCTGCAGGCCCCTACAGGTGGGCGATATTCTACGCCTTGCGGCACCCCGTCGCCCACGGAGGTTAAACGTACACGTAAGCCGTACTCTGAAAGCCGCGGCTTCCGGCAAGCAGTTTATGCCACGAAAGGTCGCTTTCAACGCGCATAGCTCGCAAAATAACACTCGCTGGGCCGTCACCCCTGGCAGTTGCCCTCCAATCTTCATTGGAGTCAGCAGGTCAATTCATATAGTTATGGGGGTGTATCCTAAAGGAAATCAAATTTATACCCCCATAACTAAGGAATTTTCTATTCCCACTCAATGACTAGGGCCCTGGTGTAATTGGCTTGATCACCGTTCCGGGAACCGGTATCGACCTACCTGTCCGCCAAGCTCCTTCTTCAGCTCCAGCCTAGCATCTGACTCGCGCCGCTATAAGCGAAAACCGAAGAGATGCGTCTTAGCCAAGAAAAGAAGGTTAGCCTCATCTTACTGCATGATTCGTGTGTTATAGTTAGATAGCTCTAACTGTTTGGGGGCGACAGCCATGCATGAACGCAAGGGTTTCTGGGACAAGAATGCCAGTCGGTACGACCGTTTCATGCGAAACGACCGGGCGGCGTATGAGAAGATGTATGGGCTGATCCGGCCGGTAGTGAAAGCAAAAACCGTGCTGGAGGTTGCCACCGGCACGGGGCTTATCGCAAAGAGCATCGTAAATGCGGCGGCGCACATCGAGGCTACGGACGCCTCTGCAAAGATGATCCTTGAAGCAAAGCGGGACAATCAATCCGCAAAGCTGCACTTTTCCGTACAAGATATGTTCCGCCTGCCCTATGCACAGAAGTCCTTCGAAGTGGTGATTGTGTCCAACGCGCTTCACATAGTGCCGCATCCGGAAAAGGCCCTGCAAGAAATCAGGCGGGTGCTGAAGGACGACGGCGTGCTCATCGCTCCAACCTTCACCCACGCGGGGAACTCGGTTTCCGGCAAGGCAAAAGCCTTTTTCATGAGTATGGCGGGATTCCCCCTCCACAGCAGGTGGACAAGCGAGGAATACCTGCGTTTCCTGCGTCAAAACGGCTGGGCGGTGCAGAAAAGCTCGGTGCTGAAGGCCTCGTTCCCGTTGACCTATGCGGAATGCACGAAATCGGAGGGGCCAGATGTCGTTCTTTGAAAACACCCGCAAGCCCGTGGGCCTCGGCGGAAAACTTATGGTTGCCATGATGAATCTGGGCCACAGCCCTGTGGCGCGGTGGGGACTTCAGTTTCTACGACTTGCGCCAAACGCCAAGGTGCTGGATTGCGGCTGCGGCGGCGGGGCGAACATAAAACGGCTGCTGAAAAAATGCCCGCATGGCGTCGTCAAGGGCATCGACTATTCGCCCGTCAGTGTGGAGAAGGCCAGAAAGCTCAACCGAACTGCAATTCAGGAGGGGCGTTGCGCCGTTCTGCAAGGCAGTGTGGCGGATATGGCGTTTGAGGATAGCTACTTCGATGCTGCCACGGCCTTTGAGACCGTCTATTTTTGGCCTGATTTGCCCCGATGCTTCCGTGAGGTCTGGCGGACGCTGAAGCCAGGCGGGAAAATTCTTATCTGCAACGAGAGCAATGGCGATACAGACAGGGACGAGAGGTGGACGCAGATCATCGGCGGCATGACCATCTACAAGGACATTGAATTAAAGGCGTGTTTGGAGCAGGCGGGTTTTCACGAGGTGCAGATACGCAAAAAGAAAAAGTGGCTCTGCGTCACGGCGCGGAAGTAAGGGCATCAAGCACGGGCGTTTTTGCATCCATCCTGCACATGGCGATAGGCATGACGGTCATAGCGGCTATGCTGGCGGCAATTATGACAGTTTTTATTCACTGAGGAAGACACCTATGAAATATAAAATTGAGAAAAACACCGTGCAGGAGACGCTGATCCTCCCGCTGTATTCCCGGAAGCTGTGTACGGAGCTGTACCCGAACCTTTACAGGGATGAAACAGCGGTTCGCCTGCTCGACCAGATCGACTACGACTTTTCAGAGGCAGAGAAAAACTCCCGCAGCCTGATGCAGCGCTTTGGTGCGCTGGAGGTGGCCACACGGCAAAGTGATCTTGCTTTCGAGGTGCGGGATTACCTGAAAGGCCACCCCAATGCGGCGGTGGTCAATCTGGGCTGCGGGCTGGACAACACCGGCAGAACCTGCGACAACGGTAGATGCAAGATCTACAATCTGGACTTCCCGGATGTGATTGCCTTGCGGCAGCAGCTACTGCCCGCCGGGGATCGAGAACAAAATATCCCCTGCGACCTGAAAGACACCGCATGGTTTAGCAAAATCGATGCCTCCCGCGGGGCGGTGTTCTTTGCCTCCGGGGTGTTCTATTACTTTCTGACCCAGCAGGTCCGGGAACTGGTGCGGGGGATGGCGGACGCTTTCCCCGGCAGTGTGCTGGTCTTTGATGCTGCCAATCGGACGGCAGTAAAGATGATCGCAAAAACATGGCTTAAGACTGCAAAAATCAAAGATGTGGGGGCATATTTTGCGGTTTCGGATGCCGCCAAGGAAATCGGCACGTGGGACAGCCGTCTGCAGGTCACAAGTCGCGGCTATATGCTGGGCTACAACGATTTGAGAGACCCTTCTGTCAGCGGCTTTTTCCGGTTTCTCGCAAGGGTCGGTGACAACGGGATGAAAATGCAAATCGTGAAAATAAGATTTTGAGAGGCAAAAACGAAGCGCATTCACTTTGACGTCGAAGAAGACGGCTTTTACGGCGCATATTGGGCGTGCAAGGACACGCATACAGCAGCGGGCACGGATTCAATTGAAACCGTGCCCGCTATCTGATACTATATTATTTTATCGAACGTCTGTTCTACTCCCACTCAATCGTCGCGGGCGGCTTGGACGTGATGTCGTAGCACACGCGGTTGGCGCCGGGGACCTCGGCCACGATACGACCGGAGATGCGGGCCAGCACGTCGTAGGGCAGCTTGGCCCAGTCGGCGGTCATGGCATCGCTGGACTCGACAGCGCGAAGGATAATCGGGCGCTGGTAGGTGCGCTCGTCTCCCATGACGCCGACGGACTTAATGTCGGGCAGGACCGCGAAATACTGCCAGCAGCTGTGCTCGGAGTTGCGCTCGCCGGTCTGCTCAAACAGACGCTGGTTGTAGGCGTCGAGTTCCTCGCGCACGATAGCGTCGGCGTTCTTGAGGATCTCGAGCTTCTCCTTGTCGACTGCACCGATGATGCGGATGGCCAGGCCCGGGCCCGGGAAGGGCTGACGAAACACGATGTGGCCCGGCAGGCCGAGCGCCAGACCAAGCGCGCGGACCTCGTCCTTAAAGAAGTGATCGAGCGGCTCGATGAGGTCGAAGTGCACGCCCTCGGGGAACGGGATCAGGTTGTGGTGACTCTTGATGGTGGCCGTCTTGCCGCCCGTCTTGCGAGCGCCGGACTCGATGATGTCGGGATAGATGGTGCCCTGAGCCAGGTACTTGACCGGCTTGCCATCGGTCTCGAGCTGCTGCGCCACGGCGAAGAACTCTTTCCAGAACTGCGTACCGATGATGCGGCGCTTCTCCTCGGGCTCGGTTACACCGGCCAGAAGCTCGGCATAACGGTCCTCGGCGTGGACGTGGATAAAGTCGACGTCAAACTGTTTGGTGAAAACCTCCTCCACCTGCTCGGGCTCGCCCTTGCGCAGCAGACCGTGGTTGATGAACACGCAGGTCATCTGCTTGCCCACGGCGCGGGCGCCCAGCGCAGCCACGACGGAGGAGTCGACGCCACCGGACAGGGCCAGAATCACGCGGTCGTCGCCGACCTTCTCGCGGAACTCGGCCGTCATGGTCTCGACCAGGTTGTCCATGCTCCAGTTGGGCTCCAGGCCGCAAATCTCAAACAGGAAGTTGCTCAGCAGCTGCTGACCGTACTCGGAGTGCTTGACCTCGGGGTGGAACTGCGTGGTGAAAATCTTGCGCTCGACGCACTCCATGGCGGCAACCGGGCACACGTCGGTGCTGGCGGTAACGGTAAAGCCTTCGGGCACCTCGGACACGGCATCGCGATGGCTCATCCACACGGTCTGCTCCATGGGCGTGGAGTTAAAGAGCTTGGCGCCAGCCGTGCGCGTGATGGTGGCGCGGCCGTACTCGCCCACCTCGGAGTGGCCGACCTTGCCGCCGAGCGTCACGGCCGTGATCTGATGGCCGTAGCAAAAGCCCAGGACGGGAAGGCCAAGGTCAAAGATGGCGGGATCGATGGACGGAGCGTCCTCGGCGTACACGGAGGCCGGGCCGCCGGAAAGGATGAGCGCAGAGGCGTTCATCTCGCGAATCTCATCGGCCGAGATGTCGCAGGGAACGATCTCGGAATACACGTTGAGGTCGCGGACGCGACGGGCAATGAGCTGACCGTACTGCGCACCAAAGTCGAGTACGAGGACCTTTGCGGAAGCCTTTTGATCCATGGTTTCCCCCTCTTGTTGGCGGGGAGCCGGTGCCCACCCGCGTGAATGAACGAAAATAACTTCCATAGTGTACACGTTATATGGGGTTTCTCGTCCCTCGCGGCCATCAGCGCACGGCAAACGCACGACCTGGGCCCTTATTTGACGGCAATTGAAGTATTACTAAACATTACAGATGATGTATTACGTTTGAACATTGGACGCCCTGTGCCACAATACTGCCGAACGACTCCGCCCTTGCGGCGACAAAACCGATAGGAATACCAGCATGAAGCGCATCCTTCTCATCGCCACGGGCGGCACCATCGCATCGACCGAGGACGGCAACGGCCTCTCCCCCGCCCTGACCGGTGAGGAGCTCGCCCAGAGCGTCCCCGAGATCTCGGGCCTCTGCGAGCTCGACGTCGTGCAGCCCATGAACATCGACAGCACCAATATGCGCCCCAGTGACTGGATGCGTATCCGCGACGTCATCGTCGAGGGTTATGCCGACCACGACGGCTTCGTGATTCTGCACGGCACCGACACCATGAGCTACACCGCGGCGGCGCTTTCCTATCTGATTCAGGACAGCCCCAAGCCTATCGTACTCACCGGCTCGCAAAAGCCCATGGGCAATCCCTTTACCGATGCCAAGCTCAACCTGTACCAGAGCCTGCTCTATGCGCTCGACGAGCACTCGCACGACGTCTCAATCGTGTTTGGCGGCGTAGCCATTGCCGGTACGCGCGCCCGCAAACAGCGCACCATGAGCTTTAACGCGTTCATTAGCGTCAACTATCCGCCCATCGCCTATATCCGCAACGACCGCATCGTGCGCAACGGGCTTCACGGCACGCATCAGGGCGAAAACCCGGTGCGTTTCTACGACAGCATCGACCCGCGCGTATTTGTACTCAAGCTCACGCCCGGCGTAAACCCGGGCATCCTCGACGCCCTTGCCGATAGCTACGACGCTGTAATCCTTGAGACCTTTGGCATTGGCGGTATCCCCGAGTTTGGCGAGTCGGGCGAGTCGTTCCAAGAGGCGATTTTCCGCTGGGTCGATTCGGGTCGCACCGTCGTTATGACCACGCAGGTCCCCGAAGAGGGCCTCGACCTGGGCGTTTATGAGGTCGGCCGCGCTTACGCCGATCATCCGGGCATTCTGCGCGGCGATGACATGACCACCGAGACGCTCGTGGCCAAAACCATGTGGGCACTCGGCCAGTCACGTGATGCGGCCGAGATTCAGCGCCTGTTCTACAGCCAAGTCAACCACGACCGCGTCCCGATGGCGTAATTCAGTTATCGACGGGTTTCCCCTATTCGATCCCCTCGAGAAGCTCTGACACCGTCATGCCGAGTGCGGGCGCGATCTTAAATAGAACCTTGAGCGTGAAATTTGCCGTCCCATCTTCGATTCGGTCGAGGTAGGGTCGGCTGATTCCTGTCGCCACACAAAAATCAACCTTGGAGATACCAAGGTCCCTGCGTGTCTCTTCGACCCGCCTGCCAAGAATCTGTTTCGCACGTTCGTCCATGCAGCCGAGTTTGAAATGGAGCTGAACAAAAACGTAAACTATAGTTTACGTTTTGCCGAATACACAGGAGTTTTCTATGTCGGGTTCTTCGGTCCGCATGTACCGAGCCACGCTTCGCACAAACAGCGCACCGCCCAAGCTCGTCGTCGTTGAAGCCGAATGCCTTTCGCCCGATGAGCGCACAGCATTTGCATTGCTATCAAGTCGCGTCGCCGCCGTTCTGGTCCCTTGCCCGGCGCAAGGTGAACTTGCCATCCAATGCCAAACGCACAGCTGCCCGCTCAATCAGGCTGCCGTAATCGCAACCAGCCAACGCGGCCTGCCGCTCCTTCTAGAAGCCGGCATCGCACTCGCCCTTCGTGGCGCCGGATACGAAAACGAGACCGCCGCCGACATGGTCTTTAAACCACGATCGAGCGGCGGCCTCGCAGCAGCCATTGAATATATGTGCAGACTCGTTGCCTAAAAGGACAAGCTAGAAACCAAGGCCAAAGCCCGTTCCGGTAATCGCCGAGTACATAAAGTAAACGTTAACCACGTTGAGGAACACACCCGTGATGCAACCGTTGCGCAGGTAGCGTTCGCACACGATACGCGCCATGGCGGCGGAGTCATCATTGTTTTTAGCCTGGCGTCCTGCCGTAAAGTACGTCACCACGCTCAGCAGCAGGTTGAGCACCGGCAGCGCCAGCAACTCGTAGCTCTTGCCCCAGCGCGTCGCCTCGCCGGCGGCATTAAACTTTGTTGCCACCTCGGGACCAATGTTGGGGATAACACACGCTGCGACCACCAGCGGAATCACCGCAAGTATGAGCAGCGCAATACCCATGTAGCCGGCTTTTTTGCCATATTTAAACATGTGCGTCGTCCTTACACGTTAAAGCGGAAGTGCACGACGTCGCCATCGGCCATGACATAGTCCTTGCCCTCAATACGCAGCTTGCCGGCGGCCTTGGCGCCCTGCTCACCGCCGAGCTCGATGTAGTCGTCATAGCCAATGACCTCGGCCTTAATAAAGCCGCGCTCAAAGTCGGTGTGGATAACGCCGGCGGCCTGCGGGGCGGTCGCGCCCTGACGAACCGTCCAGGCCTTGACCTCCATCTCGCCGGCCGTAAAGAACGACTGCAGGCCGAGCAGCTTATAGGCCGCCTGCGCGAGCACGTCCAGGCCGGGCTGCTCCAAGCCCAGGCTCTCCAGGTAGTCGGCGGCGTCCTCGGGATCGAGCTCGGAAAGCTCGGCCTCGATCTTGGCGCAGATGGGCAGCGGCTTAACACCATCGATGGGCGCCAGATCGTCGTTGAGCATATCCTCGTCCACGTTTGCCACGTACAGGATGGGCTTCATGGTGAGCAGGAACAGGCCCTTGGCGGCAGCACGCTCCTCGTCGGTCATCTCCATGGATGCGGCGCGCTTGCCCTCGTTGAGCCAGGCAAGCAGACGCTTGGCCACCTCGAACTTGGGCATGAGCTCCTTGTCGCGCTTGGCCTCCTTTTCGAGCTTGGGCAGCTGCTTCTCGAGCGTACCCATGTCGGCCAGGATGAGCTCGGTCATGATGGTGTCGGCATCGCCGGCGGGATCGACGAACTCGCCCGTGCGACCTACCTCACGCATGACGTTGGGGTCCTTAAAGTAGCGCACGACCTCGCAGATGGCGTCGGTCTCGCGAATGTTGGCCAGGAACTGGTTGCCCAGGCCCTCGCCCTCGTTGGCGCCCTTCACCAGACCTGCGATGTCGACGAACTCGACCGTCGCCGGCACAATGCGACCCGGGTTAACGATGTCGGCGAGCTTTTGCAGACGGCTATCGGGCACGTCGACGATACCCACGTTGGGGTCGATCGTGGCGAACGGGTAGTTGGCGGCAAGGCCGGTCTTTTTGGTAAGCGCGGTGAACAGCGTCGACTTGCCTACGTTGGGCAGGCCCACGATACCGATGGAAAGGGACACGACAGCTCCTTTTGGTACAAGCATTTCAAACTGCATAAGTATAGCGCCGCCGCAGCATCTGGGCGAACCCGGACGCCACGGCGGCACGAATGAAGCAGAGATAGAGGTCGCTGACTAGTCCGCGAGCTTTTCCACCTGGTCGAGCATCTTGTCAAGCTTGGCCTTTGCCTCGGCCTTGACCTTCTGGGCTTCTTCGTGGGCCTTAGCCTTCTGGGCAGCCTTTTCCTCGGCTTCGGGATCGACGACGACCAGATTGGACGCGTCATGTTCAACTAACTTGAGCGCATGCTCGGGGCACACCTTGACGCAGGCACCGCAGCCCAAACAATACGTGGACTCCAACGCAAAGCGGCCGCTTCCCACCAAATCGCAGGCGAACGTGGGACATACATTGACACACTCGCCACACGACGTGCACTTGTCAAAATCACACTCAGGCGTGCTCACCTGCATGTTCTGGGCAAGCTCGGGGTGGTTTTGCAGCGTCGAGAGCACCAGCTGCCGCCCGTGCGTGAGCGAACGGCGACGCTTGGTCGTCGTGGTGCCGCACATGGTGTTGAGCGTGCGCTCGAGCTGCGTGATCTGATGGCGATGGGCTTTGAGCTTCTGCGTCACCGAGGCCAGTGCCGCCGTTGCCGGATTGAGCTTTGTCACGGTAAGGCCCGTGGTGCGGGCGATCTTTTCCATGTACTCCTTGCGCTCGTACTCGCGGCGCTTGTGGCACTTGAGGCTCTTGGGATCGACCTCCAGACCCATGCCCGTGCCCGCCCACTCCTCGGCAGTAGCAATGGCCTCGCCCAGAATGTCCTCGCCACCGGTGTTACGGCACTTATCGCACACGCCCAGCGGCAGGTACACGCTCACGTTGGGATAATCGGCCAGCACCGAGAACCAGGTCTCGGCCGTAATATCGCCCACGCAGGCAACGACGACCTCGTTTTCGCGCGGCATGCGCTTGAGGGCGCGCGTGCAGGTGACGTAGGCGGTCTCGTGGCTCGTAGCCGCCGAGACAATGTCGTCGTAGACGTTTTTGGGCGCCAGGCGCGGCGAGATGATTGCCTCGGTCGGACAGGCAGCGGCGCACAGGCCGCACTTGCGACAGGAGTCGAGGATCTCGATGGCGTCTTCCTCGACCTCGATAGCGTTGACCGGGCACACGTCCATGCACGCGGTGCAGCCGCTCTTTTCGTTTTTGCAGGTCAGGCACGGAATGGTGTTGCCGCGCGGACGCTCCTTGTAGTCGGCAGGATTCCACTGCGGCGCCGACGGATCGAGTGCATCGGTCACACCGCCAAGCGGGTTTTTAAGAAAGTCGAAACCCTTGCTGATCTCGATAATGTCATCAAACAAATCGTGTTCCTGCGCCATGCGCGGCCCCTCCCTGAGCAGTGCAAACAAGCAAGAGATAATGATACGCCATCGGCCCACGCCTCGGGCAAATTACATGCGGCGCATCTTTGCGGCAAATAGCTTATGGCCTATCGTCGCCTCGATTGCACAAGGTCAATCAAGTGCCAAACTATGCCTCGCACATGAGCTGCATGAGCTTTTGTTTGGTCACCTTGGCCTGCTCGTTGGCCATGTTACGCTCGTTCTTAAAAGTTGCGTCCGCAACGCTCAGCAAATCGGCATCGGAAATCTCACCAAGGCCCAGCTCCTCGAGCGTCGTCGGCAGACCGACGCGCTGGCAAAACTCGAGCACCTGATCAAGCTCGGGCGCACGCTCCAGGCGCAGCTGGACCACCAGGCCAAACGCCACGGCCTCGCCGTGCATGGCCTTGCACTCGGGCAGAATCATCAGACCGTTGGCGATGGCATGTGCCAACGCCAAGCCACCGCTCTCAAAGCCGACGCCCGAGAGCAGAATATTGCACTCGATCAGACGCTCAACCGCCGGCGATATACGCCCCTTCTTGAGATCGCGCTTGGCAGCGACGCCGCACTCCATAAGCGTGTCATAGCAGGCACGAGCCGCAACCAAGGCCAAGTGTCCCGGCGCGCCACCATGCTCGTTGGCGCCATGCGCCGCGGCGCACGAACGTGCCTCGAAGTACGTTGCCAGCGCGTCGCCCATGCCGGCGACCGTCATACGCAGCGGGGCTGCCGCGAGCACGTTGGTGTCGACCACAACTAGGTCTGGATTCTTCTCGAGCATCAGATAGCGGTCGAACGATCCATCCTCGTGATACAACACCGAAATCGCGCTGCACGGACCGTCCATCGAAGCCGCCGTGGGGCATACGCACAACGGCAACTCGGCATAAAACGCAACGGCCTTGGCGATATCGAGCATCTTGCCGCCGCCAATACCCACCACCATGTCGCAATACTCAGCCTGGGCTTCCTTAGCCATTTCGACAACGGCCTCTTCCGTACACGGACCGTCATAAATCTTAAAGAACGGCTCGCTTAGATCTTCGTCCAGAAATCCATCGACGATCTGCCTGCACAGCCGATCCTCGGTGCCCTGGTCAAACAAGACATAGGCAGCGCAGCCCAACCATGACAAATACCTGCCCTGACGCGAAAGTTCACCCGGCCCCTGAACATACCGGCCGGGACCGCCATAAACCATAGGAAGCGCCATACGAGAATCCGCCCTTCATCAAACAACGATTGGTGCAAAGTAACCTGCCCCCTTTGCACCAACTTGGTGCGATGGGGTCAGGCTAGTTTGCACCATAGCAAAAAGGGGCAAAGCCGTCTGCTGGCTTTGCCCCTTCCTTAGCTTGATTTACTCATCTATGAGATAGTAGTGTCCCAGCGCGTCGGCACCCAGGATGGCGTTTGCGACCATCTCGGGCGTCACCTCAAACGGCATATTGCACATGGTGTCATCGGGCGCGCAGGCGGCCTCGGCAACAATCATGGCCTGCTCGCGCGTAAGCTCGGCAACGCCAAGTTCCTTCATCGTGACCGGCAGGCCCAGCTCAATGCAGAAGCCCAAGACTTCCTCGAGTTTCTCAGTCGGAGCATCCTCGAGTACCAGCTGAACGATGGTGCCAAAGGCGACCTTCTCGCCGTGATACATGCCGTGGCACTCGGGCAGCATCGTCAGGCCATTGTGGATGGCATGAGCAGCAGCAAGGCCCGAGCTCTCAAAGCCAATGCCCGAAAGCAGCGTGTTGGCCTCGATGATATGCTCGACGGCAGGCGTGAGCGCACCCTTCTCCAGCGCGACCTTGGCCTTGACGCCATCGGCCATAAGCGTCTCGTAGCAGAGCTTGGCGAGCGCCAGGCCGGCCATGCCGCCCTTACCGCCGGCGCAAGTGCCACCGTCGGCATCATGCGTCGCCTGGGCCTCAAAGTAGGTTGCGAGCGCATCGCCCATACCGGAAACCGTCAGGCGCACCGGGCTCGCCGCGATAACCGTCGTATCCATCAGGACAATGTTGGGGTTTGCCTTAAGGAAGAGATATTTATCGAACTGGCCATCGTCGGTGTAGAGCACCGAAAGTGCCGAACACGGGGCATCGGTCGAAGCAATGGTGGGGCAAATGATAACCGGGGACTCCAGGTAATAGGCGACGGCCTTCGCGGTGTCGAGGATCTTGCCGCCACCGACGCCGACGATGATGTCGCAACCGTTGTCGCGAGCGAGCGCAACTAGGCGATCGACCTCGCCCTTGGAGCACTCGCCGTTAAAGTCCTCAAACAGCAGCTCGGCCTTAGCCTCGGCAAAACCGCCCTCGATCTTAGCACCGACGCGCTTCTTGCCCGAAGGCGTCACGATGACGAGGGCCTTAGCGCCGAGCGGCTCGACATAGGAGCCGAGCTTGGCGAGCTCGTCCGGACCCTGGATGTACTTGCTGGGGCTATTGAAAATTGCAGCCATAACTATCCCATTCTCTAAAAGAAAAAAGAAAGGGGCTCCGTACAGATACGTGCGGAGCCCCTCGTTACGATAACAAGAGTCGATTAGAAATCGATGTCGGTGTCGTAGTAGCAGGCCTTGAGAATCTTCTCGAAGTCGGCAGCCTTGGTCTCACGCGGGTTCTCGGGCGTGCAGGCGTCCTGCTCGGCGTTCGCGGCGATCTCGGGCAGCTTGGCGAGGAACTCCTCCTCGGAGACCATCTGCGGGTTCTCGGCGTCGACCTTCACGCCACCATTCGCGTAATCCTTGATGGACTGCGGAATGTTGAGCTGGTCGTTGAGGTCGCGAATCTTCTGGACGAGCGCGGCGATGAGCTCCTCGTTGGTCTCGCCGGGAAGGTGCAGGATCTCCTTGGCCACGTAAGCGTAACGCTCGGCAGCACGCGGGTCCTTGGAGTTCCACTGGATGACCTTGCCCAGGTACATGGCGTTAGCGGCACCGTGGATGATGTGGCCGTTCTCGAAGGCAGCACCGGTCTTGTGAGCCATGGAGTGAACGATGCCCAGCAGGCCCGAGGAGAAGGCGATACCGGCGATGCACTGAGCCTCATGCATGTGCTGACGGGCCTCATGGTCGCCAGCATAGGACTTGGGCAGCCACTCGACGATCTCGCGGATGCCGTGCAGGGCGTTGGCGTCGGTGAACATAGAGGCGAAGGTGGAAACGTAGGCCTCCATGCAGTGGGTCAGAGCGTCCATGCCGGTGTGAGCGCACAGCTTGGCGGGCATGGTGTAGGTGAGCTCGGGGTCGACGATGGCGACATCAGGGGTGATGTTGAAGTCGGCCAGCGGGTACTTGATGCCCTTGGCGTAGTCGGTGATGACGGAGAAGGCAGTGACCTCGGTAGCGGTACCGGAGGTGGAGGAAATGGCGCAGAAATGAGCCTTCTGACGCAGCTCGGGGAAGCTGAACGGCTGGATGATGTTGTCGAAGGACTCCTCGGGATACTCGTAGAAGACCCACATGGCCTTAGCGGCATCGATGGGCGAGCCGCCGCCGATGGCGATAATCCAGTCGGGCTCGAACTCGCGCATGGCCTCGGCGCCCTTCATGACCGTCTCGATGGACGGATCGGACTCGACGCCCTCGAACAGCTTGACCTCGAAACCGCCTTCCTTAAGGTCGGCCTCAACGTCCTGCAAGAACCCGCCGCGGCGCATAGAGCTGCCGCCAGAAACGATGATGGCCTTCTTGCCCTTGAGGTTCTTCACCTCGTGGCGAGCGCCCTCACCAAAGTACAGATCGCGAGGATTGGTAAAACGTCCCATACTGTGCCTCCTAAACAAGCCCCTCTTAGACTTGCGTATATAACGGAGCACCCGATTGGCTCCGTTAGGACCGTTTGCGCGTTGCCGGCGACGACAATGCGCGATGTCTAAACGTCTCAACGCTCAGACAAACACTATTTTACCGTTCTGGTTGGTCAGTTATTCACCTAAAGCCAACAATGATGAAACGTTTTTTCTATTCCTGAAGACCCTTGTGGGGCATTCATACTCCCAAGCTGGGCAAACGTTTTATCAAGGTTGACCACATATCCCGGGCAGGACTGTGCCCCTCCAAAATGCGTCCCGTTCGCCGCCAAAAATCGACCGTTTGCGGCACCGTGATACCACTCGGTCGTCCAGGGTGCCGACATTTGTGCGACATCCGTCTTCGTGGTGCAAAGGTGCATGTCCAAGTGCAGCACCCCCGGTGTGCCACATGCGGGTAAACTAGAACCTTATATAGAGATATTTGAACCCTAACCGCAGCAAAGGAGGCCCCATGGCATTCGACCCCATTCAAGAGGATTGCCATCGCCTCGTTCTTGAGGCCTTGCGCCGCGACAATATCCCGCTCACCGACGGCCCCGCCGTAGAGCGTCTGATGGAACAATTCACCCGTAACCCCGCGCCGCTCATCGTGCACGATCGCGACCGAGCTGGGCACCTCATTGCCAAGGTGGTCGAGGCTGTCGACTACCGCATTCCCTTTATCCCCGACGACGCCCAGGCAGAGCAAGAAGAAGCCGCAGCCGAGAACATGCTCCGCGAGGCAGCCGCGCTCGATCCGGCCAACTGGGATGCCCAGCGGATGCTGTGCGCGCTCACCGCCGAATCTAACGAGGAATACGTGCAATATCTGGTGTCCAAGTGCGACGAGGTGGAGCACGATCTGGCGCTCAAGATTGCCTCGGCGCAGGACCCCTACGAGCGCGAGGCCGCAGGCGACCTGACCCGCCGTCCCTACCTGCGCTGGCTTGCCGCCTTGGCATCGCGCGCGCTCATTAGCGGCCGCTACCGCATGTCGCTGGATGCCGCGAATCGCAGCCTGGACTTTGCGCCCAACGACCCCGCCGGCGTCCGCCACACCGCAATGCTCGCCATGGCAAAGCTCGAATACCCCGCTGAGGAGCTCAAGCGCTTTCGCTCTGCCCACTCCGTCCCCTATCTCGCCAACACGCCGCTGCGCCGTCGTCCCAAGGATGCAGAACGCGACTTGGACCCGTGGACGCTCATCGCGCTGATGAGCGCTGCCTGGCGCGAGCTGGATTACGAGGGCGCCGAACACTACCTGCGCATCCTTGCGCGCTCGTGCCCGCACGCAGCCGAGGCGCTCTACTTCCAAACCGAGTTTCCCGATGGCGTCTATGCCCGCGTCAACGTGGGTGCAGGCTCCACCGACGAGCTCGTCCTTGCACTCTCCGAGGCGACGCCGGTACTGCAGGAGGGCCTGGGCGCACCCGACAACGCCAGCTTTGCCGCCTGGGTCGCCACCAACGACATCGTGCGCTCCCAGATCGACGAGCGCATACTGCGGGCGGCCGAGCAGGGCTTGCCGTTTAAGGGAGGAGACCTCTAATGGATCCGAGCGTCTACATCCCCGCCTACCTGGAGCGCACCTATCTGGCGTCGCACCCCGAGCTCACCGATGCAGCACGCGAGCTTGTCCATAACGACATTAGCGCGAATCCCCAAAAGTATGCGCAGTCCGAGCATGCCCGGGCGCTGCTGTCCTATGCCGGTGTTCATCGTCACCTGCTCGACGAGCTCCATCGCATCGAGGACATGGGCAGCGACGAGGAGTTCGAGCAGACGCGCAATCGTCTGTTCGACGACATGCGCGATGAGCTGCTCAAGATCGTCCGCGTCGATTCACTGGCCGTCGACGCGCAGCTGCTCGCCATCATCCTGGCCGACACGCCCGTTGACGCCTGCCTGGGCGACCTGATGAAGCTCGAGGCGAGCACGGCCGACTACCTGCAACAGAGCGTGCCCGGGTTTGATATGGAGGCCCCGCACTATTGGGCCAATAATGTTTTGGCCGACGGTGTCACCGCGGCAGACCTCACCGTAAGCGAGCCGGCGCTTATCGGGTGGCTCCACACGCTCGAGGCCATCTCGCAGCTGTGCATGGCGAGCGCCCGCTACCGTGCTGCTGCCAACTACGCTCGCCGCGTCCTTAAAGCAGAAGGCTATCCCACTCGGGCCGCCGGCACCGTGTTGCTCGCCCTCGCTCGCCTGGAAGACCAGGACGGCTTTTTTGCCCTGGCTCATCAGCTCGAGGAACAGATGGGGGCAGACGCACTCGAAAACTCTCCTTGGTACCTGCTCGCCCGCACGATTCTGCTGTTTAAAACAAACAAGATGCGCCCGGCGACGCGCGCGCTGCGTGAGTTCGCTAACCGTTGCGAGGGCGGCGCGTTCTTCTTGCTGAACCCCATGTACCAGACGCCGTATCTTCCCTGCCGACCCGAGCCGCGCGACCCCTGGGACCTCTCGCACCAGGCGGTTTGGGAAGCCGACGGCATTATCTCGGACACCCCCGACTTTGCCCCCTGGGCCAACGCCTGCGAAGATGTATCGCAGCTTGCCCAGGATTTTGCGCGCCGCTACGGCTTTTAGCGACGCGATCGCCCCGACCATGTCATCTATGTTAGGAACGGCTTCATGAACCTCCGCTCATCTCTTGCCTGCACCTCGAGCGATATTGCCCGCTGGGGACTGCGCTCTGTCCTCAAACGCCAGGGCGGCGTACTCCCCGGCCGCATCGCCATGAAGATCGACCCCGAGTTGCTGAGCGACCTCGCGGGCCTGGTCGACCGCAGCGTAGTGATCACCGGCACCAACGGCAAGACCACCACCTCCAACCTCATCGCCGACGCCGTTGCCGCCAGCGGTGCTACCGTGGTATGCAACCGCGCCGGCAACAACATGGAGCCTGGTGTGGTAGGCGCTCTACTCGAGGCCCGCAGCGGCCTTAAGCACACCAACAGCGGCAAGCGCGTGGGCGTCTTTGAGTGCGACGAGCTCTACACCGTACGTGTGCTGCCCAAGCTCAAGCCGACCTACTTTGTGCTGCTCAACCTGTTCCGTGACCAGCTGGACCGCTACGGCGAGATCGACCACACCCAGGGCGTCATCGCCCACGCGCTGGAGCTTTCGCCGGCAACGACGCTCATTTACAACGCAGACGACCCGCTGTGTGCCGCGATCGCCGCGCGCGTTCCCAATGCAAGCATCGCCTTTGGCATCGACGGCGCCACGGACACCGAGTCCGATCGCATTAGTGACTCGCGTTTTTGCTCACAGTGCAACGCACCGTTGGAGTACGACTATGTGCAGTACGGCCAGCTCGGAGCCTATCATTGCTCTTCGTGCGGATGGGAGCGTCCCGCGCTGGTCCGTCGCGTGACGGGCGTGGAACTCGGCTGCGACGGCTACGGCTTTGACCTGGTCTTTGGACCTGCGCCCGACGCTGCTGCTGCACACATCGCCACACGCTACAACGGCCTGTACATGGTCTATAACGTTGCCGCCGCCTTCTTTGCGGCGCGCGAGCTGGGCGTGGACGCGGCGCATCTGCAGCCCACGCTCGATGCCTACGTCCCCGCCGGCGGACGCATGGGCCGCTGGAACATTGCCAGCCGCACCGTCGAGGCAAACCTGGCCAAGAATCCCGTGGGCTTCGATCGTCAGATTCAGTCCATTAAAACGGCAGGCGGCAGGCTCTGTGCCTTCTTCCTCAACGACAACGACGCCGACGGCCACGATGTATCGTGGATCTACGACGTCGACTTCGAGCGCATCGCCGACACGCCGGGTCTTGTCGCCTTTGCCGGCGGCACGCGTGCGCACGACATGCAGGTGCGCCTCAAGTACGCCGGCATCGATGCCACGATTATCTCGAATGTCGAGCAGGCGATTGGTGCCGTGGCAGACGAGGCCGCCGGCGACACTTTCTATGCCGTCGCCAACTACACGGCCTTTCCGCCGCTGGTCAAGGAACTCGACGGACTCAAAGGCACCGATACGAACTCGGTAGCCTCCCACGCCGTAACGCGCGCCGATGGCAGCGCTGTCCCCACCGATATTGCGCCGGTCGAGCTTTCGCGCCCGCTGCGCATCGTCTATCTGTACCCCGATGCCCTCAACCTCTATGCCGACGGCGGCAACGTCATTGCCCTCGAGCGCCGCTGCGCCTGGCGCGGCATCCCCGTTCGCGTGGACGAGGTCCGTATGGGCGAGGTGCTCGATCTGCATGATGCCGATATCGTCATGATGGGCGGCGGCTCCGATCGCGACCAGCTGGCTGTGGCGCACGAGTTGCTCGCTCAAAAAGACAAGGTTGCGGCCTATGTTGAGGATGGCGGCGCACTGCTTGCCATCTGTGGCGGCTATCAGCTGCTCGGCCGTTCGTACTATATGGGCGAGGACCGCATCGAGGGTCTGGGCGTCATTGCCGCCGAAACCGTACGCGGCTCCGACCGCCTGATCGGCAACGTCGCCGTTAAGACCGACCTGGCACCCGAGCCCTTTGTGGGATTCGAGAACCATGGCGGCCGCACCCTGCTCGATACAGAGGCCACGCCGCTCGGAACATCCGTCGTCGCGGGCACCGGCAACAACGGCGACGATGGTTTTGAGGGCCTCATCTACAAGGGCGTCATCGGCACGTATCTACACGGACCGGCACTGCCCAAGAACCCCGAGCTTGCCGACTGGCTCATTACCCACGCCCTCGAGCGCCGCGGCGATGCGCAGGCCACAGCCCTGCTGCCGCTCAAACCCCTCGACGACACCTACGAGCACGCCGCCCACGACGCCGCCATGAAGCTCCTCCCCTAACCACCACAAAGGGGACAGGCACCTTTGTGGTGGTTTCGACCCGCCACGGTAGTTTGTCTCGATCTGTAACAGGTAGACCGTTAAAAGTCGTCGTACTGTTACAGATTGAGATGTTCGTCCCGACGTCCGTCGTTTGTCTCGATCTGTAACAGGTAGAGCCGATTTATCCGCTTAGATGTTACAGATTGAGATATTTGAAAATCGGGATAGAAGCCCGCTCCTGTGTGGTGGTTTTCCAGTTTGCCAACGATATACGCGCCGGCAAAAAAGTCTGCTATACTCTTTCCCGCTGTCCCCATCGTCTAGCGGCCAAGGACGCCACCCTTTCAAGGTGGATATCGCGGGTTCGAATCCCGCTGGGGGCACCATTTAAATCGAGAAGCCCGTTACCCTCCGCGGTGGCGGGCTTTTTGCTACCCATACGTCGGGATTCGAACCCGACAGGTGCGGATTCCGGCATCTGCCGATGGACCGTGTGCAAAAAATGGCAAATATGAGTACTGTTACCGATTTAGTAACAGCGAATTCGGCCTTTTTGATGGTGAATCAGATGTCAAATCAACAACCTGGTGCCCAGATTGAGCCAAACCTCAGCTATATACCTGGACATATGTGGTCTAACTCGGCAAAAACTGCCATTTCGAGATGGCAGTAGTTTAGTGACAGTACTCATATTTGACGTTATTTGCCCACGACCCCTTATTGCGTTGGCAAATCAGTTGCAAAACGGACTCCAAATCGTCCTTCGCGAACAAAAAGCCGGGGCCCGCGCGATGCGGACCCCGGCTCAATACCATGACGATATGTCGGTTACGCTCTACACGTAGAACAGAATGTCGTCGTAGGTCGGGACCGGCCAGTAGTCGGCGGCCACGATCTCCTCCATGGCATCCACGGCGGCACGCAGCGTATCCATAGCGGGAACGACCTCGTGTGCATACACGTTGGCCTGCTCCTGGCCATCGAGGGCCTCGGCCTTCTGATGCACGGCGTCGAGCGCCTTGATGGAGTCGTTGATGGCGGTGATACCGTTGCAGAGCTTGTTGAGCGTGTTCTGCTCGCACTGCATGGCGGCCTCGGCGCCGGCGGCACGAATAGTCTCAAGGCCCTTAGCGACCTTGGTGGCATAGGCGGTAATGACCGGACGATAGGTACGACGCGCCTCGCGAACCATCGTGGTAGCCTCGATGTTCATGAGCTTGTTGTACTTCTCGAGCTTGCAGTCATAGCGGCACTGAGCCTCGGCCTTGGTCAGGACGCCCGTCTCCTCAAAGAGCGCGATAGCCTTATCGGAAACAAAGGCGGGAAGAGCGTCGGCCGTGGTCTTGTTGTTGGCAAGGCCGCGCTTCTCGGCCTCGATGGGCCACTCGTCGGAGTAACCGTCGCCGGAGAACAGGATGCGCTGGTGATCGGTCAGCACCTTCTTGCAGTACTCGAGCGCGGCGTCCTGGAACTTATCCTCGGGCGTACCCTCGAGTGCGTCGGCGAAGGACTTGAGCGACTTGGCCACGGCGGCATCGAGCACCAGGTTGGAATCGGAGACGTTCTGCTCGGAGCCGCAGGCACGGAACTCAAACTTGTTGCCGGTGAAGGCGAACGGGGAGGTGCGGTTGCGGTCGGTGTTGTCCTGCATCAGCTTGGGCAGAGTATCGGCGCCCAGGTCGAGCACGCCGCGCGTGGCATGGACGGAAGCCTTGCCATCGATGATCTTCTCGACGACCTCGGTAAGCTGGTCGCCCAGGAAGATGGACATAATCGCCGGAGGAGCCTCGTTGGCGCCCAGACGATGATCGTTGCCGGCCGAGGCAACGGAGGCACGCAGGAGCTCCTGATAGTTATCGACGGCCTCGATCACCGCGGTGAGGAAGACGATGAACTGCAGGTTGTCGAGCGGGGTGTCGCCCGGATCGAGCAAATTCTCGGACTCGGTGCCAAGCGACCAGTTGTTGTGCTTGCCCGAACCGTTGATGCCCTCGAAGGGCTTCTCGTGCAGCAGGCAGACCAAGTCGTGGCGGGAGGCGATGAGCTTCATCTTCTCCATCATGACCAGGTTCTGGTCGATGGCCTCGTTGACCTCGCCGTAGACAGGGGCGAGCTCATGCTGGCAGGGAGCGACCTCGTTGTGTTTGGTCTTGGCGGGAATGCCGAGCGCCCACAGCTCATCGTCCAGGTCCTTCATATAGGCCGAGACGGTGGGGCGGATAGCGCCAAAGTAGTGCTCCTCGAGCTCCTGGCCCTTGCAGGGAGCAGCACCAAAGAGGGTGCGACCGGTGATGACCAGGTCCCTGCGCTTGCGGTAAGCGTCCTTCTTGATCAGGAAGTACTCCTGCTCATCGCCCACGGAAGGAACGACCTTCTTGGGGGTCTTGCCAAACAGCGCCAGAACGCGCTTGGACTCACGCGAGAGCGCGGTCATGGAGCGCAGCAGCGGGGTCTTCTTGTCCAGGGCCTCGCCCGTGTAGGAGCAGAAAGCCGTGGGGATGCACAGGACATCGTCCTTAATGAAGGCAGGGCTGGTGGGATCCCAAGCGGTGTAACCACGGGCCTCGAAGGTGGCACGCAGGCCGCCGTTGGGGAAGCTCGAGGCATCAGGCTCGCCCTGGATGAGGTTCTTGCCCGTAAACTTGGTAATGGCGGTGCCGTCGTGGTTGGGCTCGAGGAAGCTGTCGTGCTTCTCGGAAGTAATGCCCGAAAGCGGCTGGAACCAGTGCGCGTAGTGCGTCGCGCCCTTGGAGATGGCCCAGACCTTCATGGCGTGGGCAACGGCGTTGGCCACATCCAGGTCGAGCGGCTCACCGTCCTCGAGGGTTGCAGCAAGGCGCTTCCAAATGTCCTTGGGGAGGTAGTCCTTCATGACTTCCTCAGAGAACACCATGGTCCCGAAGCGGTCAGTAAGTTCGGCCATACGGAACTCCCTTCGTATCGGCACCGCGTGAGAAGCGGTGTTGATTACTAACGAACGAGTCATAGATTAGGCTCGTCGTGTTTCCGCAACATTACCGTTATGTTGCTGTCACGAAACCAATCAATGAGGTTACCGCATCGCGGCGGCGTTGCCGCCCTCAACAGCCAATCAACTGTATAAATTGCAGACCTCTCCCCATGGTTTAAGGGTAGTCAATTTGGGATGGGGCTCTATTAACTGGTATTTCGCATCAGATACCAGTCTTTATAGCCCCATCCTAGATTGACCGCCCTGTTATAGGAAATGCCGATAGTAGGGCATCTTTGATTGGTATCCCCAAATAGCGAGTGAAACTCCACCGTGACACAGTGGTGCTGTAGAATCCTTACAACACATCACACTATTACGTATCTAGAGGAGCACGATATGCGCGTCGACGAGGTTTTTAAGCAGGCAGCATCCCAGGGCACCGCGCCCATTTCGTTTGAGATGTTCCCGCCCAAGGGCGAGCTTACCCTCGACACGGCTCGCGAGGTGGCTGGCAATCTGTGCAAGCTTTCGCCGAGCTTTGTCTCGGTCACCTGCTCGGCCGGCGGCTCGGGCAACGGTGCCACCACCGCCCCCATCGCGCATATGATTACGAGCGAATTCGATACACCCTCGGTGGCGCACCTTACCTGCGTGGGCCGCTCGCACGCCGATATCGCCGCCAAGATCGACGAGTATCGCACCGCCGGCGTTGAAAACATCCTGGCCCTGCGTGGTGATCTTCCCGCTGGCGCGACCGAGGACGACAAGCCCGCCTCGGACTACGCCTACGCCCGCGACCTCATCCCCGAGCTCGTCGACGCCGGCTTTTGTGTGGGCGCCGCAGCCTACCCCGAGGGCCACATTGCCTGTGAGGACCTCAACGTCTCGGTCGAACACCTCAAGCAAAAACAGGACGCCGGCGCGAGCTTCTTTGTGACGCAGCTCTTCTTTGATAACGAGTGCTTCTACCGTTTTCGCGAGCTTGCCGACAAGGCCGGTATCACCGTGCCCATTACCGCGGGCATCATGCCGTTTATGGGCAAGTCACAGATCAGCCGCATGGTCTTTATGTGCGGCGCATCGCTGCCCTCCCCCGTCATCAAGATTCTCGCCAAGTACGAGAACGATCCCGAGAGCCTGCAGGCAGCCGGTGTAGATTATGCCGCCCGTCAGCTTTGCGACCTCAAGGAGCACGGCGCCGCCGGTCTGCACCTGTACACTATGAATCGTCCTGCGATCGCCGCAACCATTATGGAGCGCCTAGGGTAATGGAAAAACCGCACATCGATACAGCTTTTGCCGAAGTGCCGGCCGACCTTGCGTCGCCGGCGCTTTATCGTATCGATACCGCCCACCATCCCCGCGTCGATCGTGCCGAGATGTTGCGCTACCTGGGCTACGGCGGCCAGCAGATTGAACCCGAGCTGTCGCAGCGTATTGAGCTTGTCGTTGAGCGCCTGGAACTGGACATTGAGCCCCGTGGCGTGCGCCGCGTGTTTGCCGTCGATGCCACGGGCGTGGACGAGCAGGGAGAGCCCAGTATCCGTCTGGTTGGCACCAACGTTGAACTGCGTGGTCGCGATATCTATCGCCATCTCAAAGACGCCCACTTTGCCGCGCTCATGGCATGCACCCTCGGCATGGACGCCGAGCGTCGCCTGCGCACCACGGGAGCCCAGCAGCCCCTGGAGGGAGCCGTGCTCGACGCCGCATGCTCTGCCTATGTAGAAGCCGCTGTCGAGCAGATGGACCAGCAAGTCAAGGCTGCGGCCGCGGCACACGGACTCGCTGGCAACTGGCGCTTTAGCCCCGGCTACGGCGACTGTCCGCTTACGGCCCAGCGCTCAATCGTGGCTGCACTCAACGCCACGCGGCTCATCGGGCTTACCGTCACACCCACCAGCCTGCTCATGCCCACCAAGAGCGTGACCGCGGTGATCGGTCTGTTTGACGGCGAGGTCCACGACGCCCAGAGCCGCCCCACCTGCAATATCTGCCGCATGCGCGAGCACTGCCGCTTCCGCGCCGCCCACACCACCTGCTATTCCAGCCATTAGGAGCTCATTGATGTTTACTCCGCTTATCACTCACGATCTGGACGGCGCCGCACTGGCGGCGCCCGTTGATGCTGCCCGTCGTAATGGCGCTGCATACAAGACGCGCACGATCGACGACCTTCGCATTAAGGACGATCGCCTGCGCGCCGCCATCGAGGGCACGGGGCACCTGCTGTTCGACGGCGGCATGGGCACCATGCTGCAGGCGGCCGGCATGAAGGCCGGCGCTCTGCCCGAGCTGCTCAACTTTGAGGAGCCCCAGGTCATTACCGATATTCAGCGCCAATACGTCGAGGCCGGCTGCGACGTGATCACCGCCAACACCTTTGGCGCCAACGCCCACAAGCTCGACGGTGCCGCCACCGTGGCAGATGTCTTTGCCGCGGCCGTCGCCTGTGCCCGCGCTGCCGGCGCCCGCTACGTCGCCGGTGACATCGGTCCCATCGGCGCGTTGCTTCGCCCTTTGGGTACCCTCAGCTTCGACGAGGCTTATGACCTCTTTGCCGAGGAAGTGCGTGCCGGCGTCGATGCGGGCGTGGACCTCTTTATTATCGAGACTATGACCGACCTGGCCGAGATCAAGGCAGCCGTCCTCGCCTGCCGCGAGAACTCCGACCTGCCCGTCTTTGCCACCATGACCTTCGAGGAAGACGGCCGTACCTTCCTGGGAACGAGCCCCGAGGTCGCCGCCATCACGCTCGACGCTATCGGCGCCGACGTTCTGGGCATCAACTGCAGCCAGGGACCGGCCGAGCTCCGAGGGCTCGCTGCGCGCATGCTCACCGTTACCGACAAGCCCGTTATGGTGCAGGCCAATGCGGGACTGCCCCGCGTGGACGATGACGGCAATACCGTCTTTGACATCCAGGCACCCGAGTACGCCGTGGCCGTCGCCGGCATGATTGCCGACGGCGTGAGCGTCGTGGGCGGCTGCTGCGGCACCACGCCGGCGCACATGGCCGCCTTGCGCGCCCTCATCGACAACCACACGCCCAGCCCGCGTCACCGCAAGCCCAGCATGTCGGTCACGAGCGCCCAGACCGTGGTGGACCTTCCCTGCGACGGCCACAAGATCGCCGTCATCGGCGAGCGCATCAATCCCACCGGCAAAAAGCGCCTGCAGCAGGCCCTGCGCGACGGCGACCTGGACTACGTCGTGAGCCAGGGCATCAGCCAGCAAGAGCAGGGCGCCGACATCCTGGACGTCAACGTGGGCCTACCCGAGATCGACGAGGTCAAGGTCATCCAGCAAGCGACCGAGCAGCTCCAAGGCTCCACGCTGCTGCCGCTGCAGATCGACTCCACCGACCCCGCCGCCGTCGAGGCCGCCGTACGTCGCTACGCCGGCAAGCCCATCATCAACTCAGTCAATGGCAAACAGCAGATCATGAACGAGATCTTCCCGCTGGTCGCCCACTACGGCACCAATGTCGTCGGCCTCACGCTCGACGAGGGCGGCATCCCCGATACCGCCGAGGCTCGCTTCGCCATCGCCGAGCGCATCGTGGCCGAGGCCGCCCGCTACGGCATCGGCCCGGACCGCATCCTCATCGACTGCCTGGTCATGACCGCCTCGACCAATCAACGCCAGGCCGAGCAGATCCTGCATGCCATGTCCCTGTGCAAGGAGCGCCTGGGCGTCAAATGCGCGCTCGGCGTGTCGAACATCAGCTTTGGTCTGCCCGCGCGGCCGCTGCTGGGCTCGGTCTTTTTAGCCGCCGCCTTTGGTGCAGGTCTGGACGCCCCCATCATGAACCCGGGTTCCAAGCGCTTTATGGACACCGTCTACAGCTATCGCGTCTTGAGCGTTGAGGACGAGGGCTCGACCGGATACATCGAACGCTACGCCGGCTGGACCGACCCGTACAAGATTGCCGCCAACCCGGCGGCGGCTCAGACCGCATCGACCGACGCCGCGCCCGCTGCCAGCGCCACCACCCCCGACGGCAATGACGACCCGATTCGTCGCATGGTCGTCTCGGGCCGCAAAGGCGAGATCGCTGCCGAGACCGAGCGTCTGCTGGCAGACCACGACGCCATGGACCTCATCAACAATCACTTTATCCCCGCTCTCGACGAGGTTGGCGTCCTCTTTGACCAGGGAAAGTTCTTCTTGCCGCAGCTTATGGCCTCGGCCGAGGCCGCGCGCGTGGGCTTTGACACCATCAAGCGCCTGATGCCCGCCGGCGAGATTGCCGACAAGGGCAAAATCTGCGTGGCCACCGTCAAAGGCGATATCCACGACATCGGCAAGAACATCGTCAAGATGCTGCTCGATAACTACGGCTACACCGTCTTTGACCTAGGCCGCGACGTCGACCCACAAGAGGTGCTCAAGACCGTACGAGAGCGTGACATCAAGCTCGTCGGCCTCTCGGCGCTTATGACTACCACCGTCGTCGCCATGGAAGAGACCATCAAGTTGCTCCATGCCGAGGTTCCAGACGTCAAGATCATCGTAGGCGGCGCCGTGCTCACCCCCGAATACGCCAAGCAGATCGGCGCGGACTACTACGCCAAGGACGCCGCCGAAAGCGCCCGCATCGCCGAAGAGGTCTTTGGCCGGTAACACAACGGAAACAACCCCGCACCAAAACGTGCCGCATGCGCCACTTGGCACGTGCGGCACGTTAGAATAAATAAGACTATGCTCGTTTTGGCAGATAGGAGCGCAAGGATGGCGATCACGCCCGCAGAAATCGCGGAAACCCGCGGCATGGTTGAGGAGCAGAACCTCGACATCAGGACCATCACCATGGGCATTTCGCTCATGGGTTGCGGTGACGAGAACCTCGACCGCATGTGCACGAAGATCTACGACCACGTGACGCACACAGCTGAGCATCTGGTCGAGACCGCCGAGAACCTCGAGCGCGAGTACGGTATCCCCATCGTCAACAAGCGCGTTTCCGTCACCCCGGTGGCGCAGATCGCCGCATGCTGCAAGGATGAGGACCTCACCCCCATCGCGCATGCCCTCGACCGTGCGGCCGAGACGCTCGGCATCGACTACTTGGGCGGCTTCTCCGCGCTCGTTCAGAAGGGCATCGGCGATGCCGACCGCCGCGTCATCCAGTCCATCCCCCAGGCGCTCGCTACCACCAGCCGCGTCTGCTCCAGCGTCAACGTCGCCAGCCTGCGCGCCGGCATCAACATGGACGCCGTGCTTATGGCCGCCCAGACCATCATCGATGCCGCTAAACTCACGGCCGACCAGGATTCCGTCGGCGCTTCCAAGTTTGTCTGCTTTGCTAACATGGTCGAGGACTCCCCGTTTATGGCGGGCGCCGTCCACGGCGGTGGCGAGGCCGACGCCGTCATCAACGTAGGCGTCTCGGGCCCCGGCGTTATGGCCGCAGCCCTGGAGACGCTGCCCGATTCCGCATCGATGATGGAAGTCGCCGAAAAGATTAAGCAGACCGCCTTTAAGATCACCCGTGCCGGCGAGCTCATGAGCCGCGAGGCCGCCCATCGCCTGGGTGTCGAGAAGGGCATCGTCGACCTGTCGCTGGCTCCCACGCCTGCCATCGGCGACTCCGTCGCGCGCATCCTCGAGATCATCGGCGTGGGCACCTGCGGTGGCCCGGGCACGACCTGCGCGCTCGCCATGCTCAACGATGCCGTCAAGAAGGGCGGCGTCATGGCCAGCTCCAGCGTGGGCGGTCTCTCCGGCGCTTTCATCCCCGTGTCCGAGGACGCCGGCATGATCGCCGCCGTCGAAGCCGGTGCGCTTTCGCTCGAGAAGCTCGAGGCCATGACCTGCGTGTGCTCCGTCGGCCTGGACATGATCGCCATCCCCGGCGACACCCCGGTCGAGACCATCGCCGGCATCATCGCCGACGAGATGGCCATCGGCGTCATCAACAACAAGACCACGGCCGTCCGCGTGATTCCCGCCATCGGCAAGGGCGTGGGTGACTGCGTCGAGTACGGCGGCCTGTTCGGCCGTGCACCCATCATGCCGGTGAACCCCAACGCCGGCACCGTGCTCGCCCACCGTGGTGGACGCTTCCCGGCACCGCTGAACTCGCTGAAGAACTAGCTGAGGGGTTCGGGCGAGGAGCCCCGGGGAGGGCAAATATATAAGGTCGCCTGCTCGGACAGTCCTGACTCGCACGGAGAGCACATTAAGTGCTCTCCGGCTCGTGCGGAACTCGCGATCGACCTTATATATTTGCCCTCCCCGGGGCTCCCGCACAACGGGACCTCGGTTGGGTTCTATCCCGGTTGCAGTTGCTTCGCTCCTGCACCACATGGTTGATACGGCGGTTTGGCGTTGGATCGGTTCTTTCTGAAATATGCTGGTTGCGGCTCTTCTTTTGGGGGGAGTCGCTTTTTTGTTGCTAGGAGGTTGGCCCGTGGTTGATGGGAATGCTCGCTCTGAGCTGCTTTCTGCTGATTGGAATGGCGAATGGATGCGTTTGCAAGCTGGTCGGCGGCGGGCTGATGATTCTTTTGAGTGGGATAAGCGGGCTCGGCATTTTCGGCCGCTTGAGACTGCTCCGTATGCCCGGGACTTTATGAAGCTGTTGGCGTTAAAGCCTGGTGAATCGGTGCTTGATATGGGGTGTGGGGCTGGGTCGATTGCCATTCCGCTTGCTCAGGCTGGGCATCCTGTGATTGCTGCTGACTTTTCCCCTGCTATGTTGGGCACGCTTGATGCTGGCATTGAGTACTATGGACTCGAGGATCGCATTACACCGCTTGAGCTTGCTTGGGATGATGATTGGGATTTGGTTGGACCGGTCGCGAAAGCGGTGGATGTTGCCTTTGCCAGTCGGTCGGTTACGACGACCAATCTAAAAGATGCGCTTGCCAAGCTTGATCGAACGGCTCGTCGGCGTTGTGCTGTCACGATGGTCGCTAACTCCAGCCCGCGCTATGATCTGCACTTGATGAACGCTATCGGCGCCTCGGTTACCTGCAGCAATGGCTTTGTGTACGCCTTCAACATCCTCATTCAGATGGGTGTGTTGCCGCAGGTTACATACTTTGAATCGCCTCGTCGCGATACCTTCGATAGCCTTGAAGCGGGCGTGGCGGATTTTTCCCGTATGCTCGAGCATGGCAACGAGGATAAGATCGACCGTCTGCGCGACTACATCGCCCAGCACATGATTGAGAACCCCCATGCCGGTGAGCCGGGATCCAAGGGCGTGCCGCAGGGGCGCTATATGCTCGATCATGTCCGTAAGGTTCGCTGGGCGTTTATTGCATGGGAACCGGTCTCTGAATCCCGCTCGTAGCCCGTTCACAGCCCGAGCTGCCCATTACCTCGGCATCCGCATTCTTTGCGAACTGGGCAAACGCGCTCCACACCGTGCCGTTCCTGCGCTATCGTGGGACAGCTCACGTAGATTAAGGCCCCGTCGCGGGGCGCCCCATACATAGAAAGCGAGAACCCATGGCACTGACAGGAGCCCAGGTCAAGCAGCTTCGCAGCATGGCCCATCACCTCAACCCCGCCATCATCATCGGTAAGTCCGATGTCAACGAGGGCACCGTCGAGCAGACGGTCGCCTACCTGGAGAAGCATGAGCTCGTTAAGTGCTCCGTGCTCGATGGCTCCAGTCTTTCCGCCCGCGAGGCCGCCGAAGAGCTCTCCGAGCGTTGCCACGCCGAGGTCGTCCAGGTCATCGGCCGCAAGTTCTCGCTGTATCGCGAGTCCTCGCGCAAGGACATCGAGAAGATCAAGCTCGTCTAAGAGCCAATGATCCGGCGAGTCAACACATAGCAAGCTTACGGGTGCCCAAGTACTTCGGGCGCCCGTTTTTTATCGCTCGACCAGCACGCGATTGAGCCGCCCCTCCACCAAGCGCTCGTATAGACGCCGCGTCTCGGGCTCGGGCACGCCATTGACCTGCTCCCTTAGATGGTGCATATGCCCGCTGTACAGCTCGACGATATCGCGCCGCCGCCCCGCCGCACTGTAGACGCGCATGGCGCAGCGCACCATATCCTCACGCGCTGTTTCCTGCCGAAGCCCCGACTCCGCCAGCCAAATCGCCGACTGCAGATCGTTTTCTTCTAGAGCGGCATTTGCTCCCTTAATCATGCAATCGATGTACTTTGACTGCATAATGCGTCGCATACGCAAAAAGTAGGTGGGGTTACAGCCATTGGGAACATACAGCGGTCCGGCATAAAGCTGCTCAATCTTAAGGCACAGTTCAACTAAATGGGGCCCGCGCGCACCCGTGCGATTTCCCAAAACCTCGCGGCTTATCTGGTCAAACAGCCGTACATCGGTCTTGACGTAGTCGCCGTTGAGTCCGATGCATTCATTTTGGATGAGCACACACGACTTGCCATCCGGCGTCGGTCCCAAAGCCGACCGCAAGCGCGATATCGTCGAGTACAGGTTGTTGCGGGCGCTATTGAACTCGGCATGGGGCCACAGCTCCATGGCCAGCGTCTCACGATCGACGAGCGCATCCATGCCCAGCGCAAGCCGCTCGGCAAGTGTCGCCGCCTTCTTGCGCCGCCACATTTTGTCCGTGATGGGAAACCCATCGCGCTCGGCGCGAAACGCACCAAACATGCGAATCTCGATATGGTCGATGGTATCAACGGCTTCAACCTCGCCGGCCTGGAACAGGCGCTCGCCCTCCCCTTCCAGATCGTCGCGCAGCGAGTACCGCGACAGCTCGCGCACGGGAAGCTTCTTGCGTATCCTGGCCGCCGGCTCGCCCAGACAATGCATGGCAAGGCGCGCAAAGAGCCGATACGATGGCTCTAGAATCCCCGCACGATTCATGGACATCCAGGCCGCAAGGTCGCTGTCTCGGCCCGCACAGGCCAAATGCAGCGCCACCATCCAGGCTTCTGCGCCACCAACCTGCGTCTGGCTTATATCGAGTAGCTCCGCTTCCTCGCGCACCGAAACCATCGAGGTGTTACGCAGATATGCCGCGCGCTCCAGCAGCAATGCGTTATCGCGCATATACGCAATCGACTCCTCGGCAAGTTTGAGCACTTGGACCGCACGGAACTTTGCATTAACCGGCCGTCCCTCTGCCAGCGACTGCCAGCCTTCTAGCAACAGGCCAAACAGCTGAATCTGGTTGTCGCGCATGCGCACGGCAAAACGATCGAGCTCGTTGAACGCCGCGTCGTCGGTTACCGGCAAGCCGGAAAGGAGCCGCCGTGCCGCCAACACCATGCGCACCCAGATAGCCATCGCCTTAAGCCCGCGTACGTCGAGCGCCTCCCGCACCACCGTCATCTCGTCGTCGCGCTCGTCGGTTCCCGCAAACGACCCGTCAAAGAGCTCCACCAGCATGCTATCGGCCCGTATAACAATCCCCGCGATGTCGAGCTCGCAATCGTAGGCCTTGCTCGTTTTGAGCTGCTGTAGAACGCCGCCGTCATCTCCCCGTTCGGTCAGGCATCGCTTGACCTCGATATGCGCAGACAACATATCGAGTGCGGTATGGGATGTCTCGATTTCTGGCACGGCCAGGTTCGTAGGGAGCCCAAGCCCGTTGTCCCCATAGCAAACAGCCGTCAGTGTCTGGGCCACCCTCCATGAAACAGGGTCTATTTCGCAGGCCGCCCGTTCGCCCCCGCGCTCGATAACCGATGCCATATAGCGAGCGAGCTTTGTATTGGACACGCTGACCGCTGCCAGATATACGCCAAGCGCCTCGGCAGGCGTTGGCTCTGGAGCCGGATCCTCGGCATCGATCGTGCCCAGCGCTGCTCGGCAGATATCGGCCCCGTGCCCCGTCAGAGCCAGATCGACCCCATACTGCCCAGCAAGTTCAAGGACCGCATCACGGTCCAAAAAGGCGTCCGCCAGGCCCATCGCCGCATCGCATCTACCCGCCTTAAGCAAAATCCGGGCCGCCCTCGGAACAAGTTCGGGGCGAATCTCGGCCACCAACTTACGCAAACGCAAGCGTCCGTTATCCTCCGTGCCCAGACACGTAAAACTCCGCTCGGCGGGATCCAAGCCAAAGATCGGGTAGTCGCGTACAAAGTAGGACTGGTCGACCATCGACAGCCTCACCCCGCAAGCCTCGAGTTCTGCGATATTGCCCTCGCCCATCAAAATCATGAGACATGCCACGCAAAACAGCGCATTATTGTCGAGCGAAGCCAGATCGGCAAGTGCCGCGCCATATACGTTGACAATCTCGTTTTCGAGCAGTCCGGCTACGTCGCCTTGGCCATACAGACCCGTCTGCAATGCCGAAACGAGCTCGGGCACGCCCTGTGTGAGCTGATAAAAGTCGAGCGACGTGCTGATCGAAAACGCCGATGCCCACGCCGAATACTCATAGGCATGTACCTTGAGCATCTGCGCATTGATCTTAACCGAATCGCCCAGCCCGTGAATCAGCTGACGATTTGAAGGACGGCAGGAGATAAAGACCCCTACCCCCATAGCGCGCAGGCCGCGAATCCTGTCGATGAGGTCTTCGGTATCGTGCTGATCGAGGTTTGGCACATTATCAATCGCGATAAGGGAGTGCGGTTTGTCTTTGAGTTCTTCGGTAACCACCTCGAGCTGCATAAACACCTCGCGCCCAATGGCGCGATCGGCCTCGATAATCCGCACGGGGCCTCGCGTCGGGTCGCATTTAACCTCATGGGTGTACTGCAGCAGCACCGAGGTCTTCCCAAACCCGTCGGGCGCATAAAGAACCACGATGCCGGCCTTTCGGCCCTTGGCTATAAGCTCATTCATCAAGCGTTCGCGGCGCACCATATAGCCTCCGCCCAGCGGCATCAGCTCGAGGCCGTCTATACTGCTCAAATCGTTTACCATGCCCGCTCCTCAACTCGACCGTATGGACACTGTAACCGCAAGACCATACAAGCCGCACTATGAATAGAGCGACCTTGTGTTTTAGGTTGTCTTTTGGTACGCAAGCGGCAAGTTTTTGTACAGCAAGGGCCGATTGTTATTAATCCCCCGACTAATCGGTCTTTAAGCAGGTAAATGAGCTTGTCAGCTTGTCCCATCTAAGCGGCAGTGTAACGTAAATGAACAAGGTTCAGCCATGTCATTCAACTCGCCTAGCACCCGCTACCGTCTACGACCTTTTAGTGGCATTTTTGCATAGAATCTGGTATGGAATGAATCAAGCTGTTGGCATCCGGCATTCGTCAAGCTTACGGCAAGATTTTGGTCAAGCGGGCGGAGAGGGATAACAAAAAGGCCCCCGCAATGCGGAGGCCTTAGGCAAGGCTATGTCGAGGTGCAGGATTCGCGCTACTCGCAGAGCGAAAGGGCGGCCTCGTCGGCAACGACAACGCAGTTGGTGTGCAGCTGCAGGATCGAAGCCGGGCACTCGGGCGTAACCGGACCATAGCACATGTCGTGCACGGCCTGAGCCTTGGCCTCGCCGTTGGCGACGACCAGGATCATGCGGGCATACATGATGGTCTGGGTACCCATGGTGTAGGCCTGACGGGGCACGTCGTCGATGCTGTCGAACAGGCGGCTGTTGGCCTGAATGGTGCTCTCGGTGAGGTCGACGCAGTGCGTACCCTTGGAGAAGTGGTCATCGGGCTCGTTAAAGCCAATGTGACCGTTGTTGCCAATGCCGAGCAGCTGCAGGTCCGGGTAACCGGCGGCAGCGACGATCTTGTCGTACTCGGAGCAGGCAGCGGCGGCGTCGGGGTTGGAGCCATCGGGCACGTGCGTGTTGTTCAGATCGATATTGATGTGATCGAAGAAGTTCTCGCGCATAAAGTAGTGATAGCTCTGGGGATCGTCGTGCGAAAGGCCACGATACTCGTCCAGGTTATAGGTGCTGACCTCGGAGAAGTCGATGTCGCCCTTCTTGTACCAAGCAGCGAGCTGATTATAAGCGCCAATCGGGGTGGAGCCGGTGGCAAGACCAAGCACGCAATCGGGCTTGAGGATAACCTGGGCCGAGATGATATTAGCGGCCTTGCGGCTCATATCCTCGTAGTCTTTAGCTTTAATGATCTTCATTACGCGTCCTTTCTCGTACAAGAGAGGCAAGGCTCCCTTTACAAGCACTTGCCCGCGGCCCGCGTCGGCCGCAACCAACGTGTGCGGCCACCAGGGCGAGGTCGCGTAATGTATGTGTCTCGTGTCTAGCCGCGTCGAGGCCCCTGCCCGTCCACGGTGACCCAAAGCTGTTTAGCTTCGGACGTTTCCCATCTTGCCACGGAGGGCGCCCTCTTTCAAGGGTGCCCTCCGTAAACGTGATTGAATTGTAGGCTAAAGGCCAAGCGGAGCGACTAGCGCTCACGCGCGACGATGAGCTGGTCCATCTCCTCGACATGCTCTCCAACGGAGCCCTTAATGCTCGAGAACTCAACGGAGTTGCACACCAAGATGGGAACCGTCACATCGTAGCCCTCGGCAGCAATTGCCTCGCGATCGAACTCAATAAGTACATCGCCCTTATGGACGATGTCACCCACTTGCGCATGTACGGTAAAGTGTTTGCCCTCGAGCTGAACAGTGTCCAAACCAACGTGGATGAGCACGTCCAGGCCATCGACCGTGTTAAGCGCAACGGCGTGTCCCGTGGGAAAAATGGCCTCGACCTTGGCGTCAGCCGGTGCAATCACACGCGTTCCGGTGGGCTGAATCGCCACGCCCTGGCCCAAAAGGCCGGTGGCAAACGTCTGGTCATTGACCTCGGACAACGGAATGACGTCGCCCGAGATAGGAGCATCCAGCGTAAGGACTCGACCACGCATACCAAAAGACCTTAGGACTTTAGTGAACATGCTCCCCCTCGGACATACTAATCAATCAAAATAACCTTGACAGTTTACCACTTGGCACCGGTTTTTGACCATTAGGGAAGTTCGCGCTTGACAACCTCGACGATGTCGTCGACAACGCGCTGGGTCAGCTCGTGCGTCTCGGCCTCGGCCATCACGCGGACCAGCGGCTCGGTACCGCTCGGGCGCACCAGAATGCGGCCGCGGCCGTCAAGCTCCTTCTCGGCAGCAGCGACGGCATCCCAGATGGGCTGGCAATCGTCCAGACCGGCCTTGTTGTCGGAATGCACGTTGACGAGTACCTGCGGGTACTTCTTCATGATGCCGGCAAGATCGGTGAGGGTACGACCGGTGCGCTTGAGCACGGCCAGCAGCTGCAGAGCCGTCACCAGGCCGTCGCCGGTGGTGTTGTGCTCTAGGAAGATGATGTGGCCGGACTGTTCGCCGCCGATGACGGCGCCGTCCGCGAGCATGCGCTCAAGAACATAACGGTCGCCCACAGCGGTCTGAACCATCTCGAAGCCCTGCTCCTTCATAGCGATGGAGAAGCCCAGATTGCACATGACGGTCGAGACGATCTCGGAGTTGGCGAGCTTGCCGCGAGCGGCAAGGTCAGAACCGCAGATAGCCAGGATGTAGTCGCCATCGATCTCGTTGCCCTCGCTGTCCACGAACAGCACGCGATCGGCGTCGCCATCGTGGGCCAGGCCGATATCGGCGTGGGTGCGCAGCACGAGCTCGCGCAGGGGCTCAAGGTGAGTGGAGCCGCACTCAACGTTAATGTCAGTGCCGCAGTAATCGGTGTTGATGGCATGGACCGTGGCACCCAGGCGCTGCAGCGCGGCGGGCGTAGTCTGGCAAGAAGCACCATGGCCGCAGTCGACGGCAACGACCAGGCCGTCGAGCCTCAGGCCATCAAGCGTATCGATGGCGTGGTCGACGTACGCCTTGCGAGCGTCCTTCATCTTGATGATGTGGCCCACGCCGGCACCGGTCGGCAGCGTATCGGCAGCCATGGCCTCCTCGGACATGACCCAAGCGCTGATCTCTTCCTCGACAGCATCGGGAAGCTTCATGCCCTTGCGGCTAAAGAACTTGATGCCGTTGAACTCCGGAGGATTGTGCGAAGCAGAGATGACGATGCCGCCGTCGAGCTCATTTTGGACAGTGAGCAGCGCCACGGCCGGCGTAGGGATAACGCCGCAGCAATGCGGGCGGCCGCCCTCGGCCATGATGCCGGCGGTCAGAGCGCTCTCGAGCATGGTGCCCGAAAGACGCGTGTCGCGGCCGATGCAAATGTCCGGACCAAGGAACTTGGTCGCCGCACGGCCAAGGCGAAACGCGAGGTCACACGAGAGGTCGGCGTTGGCGACGCCACGGACGCCGTCGGTACCGAAGATGTTCTGGGGCATAGGATCGCTCCTTCCCAAGTAGGCAAAACACAGTCGCCCACTCTAGTCGAAAATGAAAAGCGGGACCCGCCGAGCAATCGGCAGGCCCCGCTTGTACATTGTATCTCGTAAGGAGATAAAACCTTAGCGCTTGGAGAACTGGGGAGCGCGGCGGGCCTTCTTGAGGCCGTACTTCTTGCGCTCGACCACGCGAGCATCGCGCGTAAGGAAACCGGCCTTCTTAAGGTCAGCACGGTAGTCGCCAGCGTTCAGAAGAGCGCGAGCGATGCCCAGGCGCAGAGCGCCGGACTGACCGGAGATGCCGCCGCCATCGCACAGAGCGATAACGTCGAACTGACCGGCGGTGTCGGTCACCTTAAAGGGAGCAAGGGCGTTCTCAACGAGCTGATGACGGCCGAAATACTGCTCGGCGTCACGCTTGTTGATGGTCACCTTGCCGGTGCCGGGGACGAGACGGACGCGGGCGACGGCGTTCTTACGACGGCCGGTACCCTGGTAGACAACGGTGTTCTCAGCCATCTTTAAGCCTCCAGCTCAATCTTCGTGGGGTTCTGGGCAGCATGCGGATGCTCGGCACCAGCGTAGACCTTAAGCTTGGTCATCTGGGCACGGCCGAGGGTGGTCTTGGGCAGCATACCGCGAACGGCGCGCTCGATGACCTTCTCCGGGTGCTTCTCCATAGCCTGGCGGAAGCTCTCAGCCTTGAGGCCGCCGTTGTAGCCGCTGTGGCGATAATAGGTCTTCGTGTCGGCCTTGTTACCGGTAAGCTGGACCTTATCGGCGTTGATGACGACGACGAAGTCGCCGCAGTCGCTGTTGGGCGTGAACTGGGGCTTGTTCTTACCGCGCAGGATCATTGCGATCTGGGTGGCAAGACGGCCCAGGACAGCACCATCGGCGTCGACGAGAACCCAGTTGCGCTGGACCTCGCCCTGCTTGGCGTAGTGAGTCGATTTCGAAATCACTTAGACTCCTCCATGTACAGTACGTGTTGTTACAGAGATTCACGGGGCTCTGCAAGTAACCCGTCCATATTACCCCGCTCGCCGTACGAGTCAACAGGTATTTTGGCTCCGACCAGAGTTTCTGCACATGTCATCCACGAGCCGTGATTTTCCAGCTCTTTAGCTGTTGTCATTTTTGAGGGTTTGCCGTCGCTAGCGTTCAACGAACTCTTGGATTTCCGCGAGCAGGCGCTTTGCCTCCTGACGGCCCTGGATATACAGGTCCAATAGCTTTGCCGGGTCGTGTTCGACATGGCCGACCTCGACCGGCTTTTGCGGAGCGACGACCAACGCACGGCCCTCGCGCTCATACTTCCACAGGTGCATGCGCTGGATGTTGTAACGGTCGTGGCGCGTCTCGATAGCCTCGAGCAGATAGGGGTAGTCGGCATAACGCGCACGCGCGGCCGGCAAAAACTCGTAGGGCTTTTTCTCATACGAACGGTCCTGCGTGACGATGACGACCGCACGGTCGAAGCCCGCCTCCTCGAGCACATGCTCGATAGGAACCGAATCGGCCACGCCGCCGTCGACGTATTTGTGCCCGTCAATCTCGACCGGCGGCGTCACCAGCGGCAGCGAGGTCGAGGCGCGCACGGCGTCGAGATCGAGCACGGCGCTTTTGACCGGGAGGTACGTGGCGGTTCCAAAGAGCATGTCCGTCGCGACAGCGTACATCTCGATGGGGCTCGCGTCGAAGGTCTCGTTGTCAAAGGGATCCAGGCGGTCCTGGACATCGTTGAAGATAAAGTCGTAACCCACAATGGAGCCCGTGGACGCAAACGATGCGGCGCCCATGAAGCGGTTGTCGTTGCAGAAAGCCAGGTTGATGCGGTTGGCACGGCCGATCTGGTGCGACTTGTAGTTCACGCCGTTGAGGGCGCCGGCCGATACGCCATATACCGCCGGAATCTCGACGCCGGCCTCCATGAGAACGTCGAGCACGCCCGCGGTAAACTGCCCGCGAAAACTACCGCCCTCCAAGACGAGCGCGACCTTGCCGGCGTTCTTTGCCTTATCTTCTGCAGTCATATTGACCTCCTGCGATTGCGTTTTGGCCTTCTTCTACCCAGTTTTGGGATGGAGGGCGCGCAGGTTTTTCGAGGCGGCAGGTGCAGCGGAAAGTGCGTCCCAGTTTGAGGCGGGATTACGGGATGCGCTTTCCGCTTGGACCGCCGTTGGGAAAGCGCGACCCGTTCTGAGCGCGGATTCCGGGATATACTTTCCGCTAGCCATTCATTTGGAAATTGCATCCCATTCCGAATGAAGATTCCGGGATGCAGTTTCCGCTTGAGGCGTCATCCGGAAACTGCACCCCAGTCTGAGCCGGAATTCCGGGATGGATTTTCCGCCTGGGCCGCCGTTAGGAAAGCGTGTCCCACCCTGCGTTGCCGTAGCGTTTGCTTAACGTCCGCGCCCTAAACAGAGTTCGATTCTCCGCGGATGAAGGGGATCTGTCGGCGCGGGGCACAGCCAGCAGAAATGCCGTCGGCAGCACATCTGTTTTGGCTGGGGCTTTGCGCGGAGAATCCGCGTATTTGCTTCGCAAATCCGCACCGGCTTCGGCCGCCTGCCGGCGTCCTCGCCCGCGGGCTAAAAACGCTTACGCGTTTTCTTTACGCCCGCGCCCTGCACAGAGTTCGATTCTCCGCGGTGCGGACAAGAAATAAAAAGGCAGGTAGATATGAGTATCTACCTGCCTGTTACTTATGGTGGAGGCGCGGAGAATCGAACTCCGGTCCACGAAAGCCCCCTGATTGGCATCTCCAAGCTCAGTCGCTGGTTTAGTCTCGGACGCTTTGCGCGCAGCGACACGCTCGCGGTGTCCTAACCGGTTCGGTCTTAGCCTGCGCCATACCGATTACGTGCGCAGGAGCATTCCCCTAACATGACGTCGCGCCGGTGTCGGGGAAATCACCGGGTTGACGCGCCGCTATAAACTAAGCAGCGAGAGCCATAGGCTCAAAAGAAGAGTTGTTGTCAATTCAATTTGACGGTACCCCTGTTTAACGAGGCGAGGAGACCTCGGCTTGCTTCCTCTCTCAGAGCTATCGTGTCGAAACCAGTCGCCCCCGAATGTCGGGAAAGTCTGGATGGCATCGGGCCTGCAAACACCCGATAACCGTCGACTTTTCAAGGAACACGCGGGGCGAGCCCCGCTTGTGGAGTGCTATCTTACCACGTTCTAAAGGCAGACAGCTGTTCTATGCACGAGCTGTGAAGACCCCAATGTGCGCCGCACTTCACACTTTTGCCACCGAACGCGTCACGTATATTTTCGCCAAGCAAAATTGACCCGTCGAAAGGACCGTTATGGATACCAAGCAGCAACTCGTCAATGCCCTCGCAGGCCTGGGCTCAACCATTACCGAAGCTATGGATGTCATCGAAGGCTTTGTCCCCTGCGGACATCCCGCCCTCACGGTATCGAACGCACTCGTCGCGCTGGACGCTGACGATGATGCAGCTCTCGCCCAGCAGCTTGAGACCGTCGAGAGCTTTATCGACCACGTGAGCGAAAACCGCGGCGTGACCGCCTACCACGGCGTCGAGGTCGAGCTCGCAGGTCCCAAAGCCGATCTGCTCGCAGCAATCCGCGAGGCAGGCGCCCTTATGCAGACCGCAGGCGTCAAGAACACCCAGGTCAACGAGTGGGTCTACCGAAGCCTGGCAGCACTCGACAGCTCCGACGAAAAGGCAGCCGAGCAGCTCGCAGAAAGTCCCGCCATTAAGGCCGAGCTTTTGTAAATAGCAGACGCGGGCCCCTTGGCGCATCGTCGTCCAAGAGGCCCGCAAACAGTTCGCGTCAACCGATAGCCGCGCCGCCGCGTTCGGCCAAAGCAAGAATCGGTATCATCTGGCGCGGGGTCTTTGCTGCAAGATCGGCATGTTCGAGCAGTTTGCGATCGTTGGTCACCAAGTAATCGACCTGCGCGCGCTTGCACGCGGCGAGCACCAAGTTGTCCTCGTAATCGCGATGGAGCGCTAAGTATTTGTCGGCCAGCCAAAGGTCCGACGCATCTGCACCCACGGCCGTGGCGTTTTCGGTCATATTCCGAATAAACGCCAGCGCCGCATCGCCAATCGCGCGGGCAGAAGCCTCGTCGAGCGCTCCCCCACTGGCAAGAACGCTGCGCTTCAGTTCGTGTTGGACAACGTACAGCACGTCCTTGGCGATATGCACTGGAAAGAACAGCGATGCCCCCGTCTCCGTCGCCTGTCCAATAAACGCACGCGCGGCAAGCGACTCGGCATGGTCAACGCAAAACGAATCAACCCATACGTTGGCATCCACCATTATTTTGAGGGGAGCCCCGCTCACAGGATCATCCCCTTTTGGCGATAGCGCTCATCCATGGCTTCGGAATAGATTGTGTCCCAATCGCGATCGTCGGATACGGGCGACGTAGCGATGCCAAGGTCCGCGTAAAGCTGATCCGCCGCCGCCCATGATGCGGCGAACGGAGTATCGGGCGCGACGGTCCGCTGCCGGTCGTCGACGGCCGCAAGCACTTCCTCGCACTGCCCGCCACCCTGCGCGACCTTGGCCACCACCTTTTTGATGAGCTCGGGCAGTGACCCGCCCGAAAGCCGCAGCACCTCCTCGGCACGGTTCTTGACCTGGCGATCCACGCGAACGTTCACCTGCGCCATGCCGCTAACAGCACCCACGTCGATTCCGCTCCCTTCAATTGCTAGCACCGCTAGCAACACTATATAGAGAAGCTAGCACATGGTCAAATGCAAAAAGCCTGCGCCTGGACGACACCGATGCCGTCTGGGCGCAGGCCAGATAACGTGGGCGAACACGTCTGCTAACGCAGGTACGCCTTCGCGTTGCTCAGGCTGTAGGCAATCGTCGAGCCGTTGTGCAGCAGCGACGACGCCTGCGGGGTTATCGTTCCGGTAATGCCCAGTGCCAACAGCGCTGAGTTGGTGAGCATCACCTTAGAGTAGGAGCTCGTCAGACGATCAACGAGGCCCTGACTCATGCGGCGCAGGCGCACGATCGCGGCGAGATCCGTGTCGGCCAGGATGATATCGGCGACCTCCTTGGCGATGTCGCTTCCGCCACCCATCGCCAAGCCCACGTCGGCCAAACCGAGCGCCGGCGAATCGTTGACGCCGTCGCCCACCATGGCAACATGGCGCCCCTCGCTCTTAATGCGCTCCACATAGGCGTACTTGTCCTCGGGCAGCAGTTCGGCCTTAAACTCGTCGACACCCGCCTCGCGCGCGATGCGCTCGGCCGTGCGCTCCGAATCGCCCGTGAGCATAACGACATGCTTGATGCCCAGCGCATGCAGGTCGGCAATAGCCTCACGGACCCCGGGCTTGAGCGGATCCTCAATGCCGAGCACGCCGACGACCGTGCCGTCGACCGCCAGATACAGCGGCGACAGGCCCTGCATCTGGGACTCGATTTGCTCTTGCGTCTCTGCCTCTAGCTGGGCATGCTCGTCCTCAAACACAAAATGCGCCGAACCGATGATTGCGCGACGATCCTCGATGGACGAAGCGATGCCGTGCGCCACGATGTACTCGACGGCAGCATGTCGCTCGCGATGCTCGAGGCCACGCTCGCGGGCGGCGTTGACCACAGCGCGTGCCACCGGATGCGGAAAATGCTCCTCCAAGCAGGCGGAAAGGCGCAGAACCTCGTCCTCGCTCCAGCCATCGGTGGTGAGCACACAGGCAAGACGCGGCTGCGCCTCGGTGAGTGTGCCGGTCTTATCAAACACGATGGTGTCGGCCTTGGCAAACGACTCAAAGTACTTCGCGCCCTTGACCATGACGCCCATCTTGGCAGCATCGCTCATGGCAGTCATGACGGCGACGGAACCCGTTAGCTTGAGCGCGCACGAGTAGTCGACCATCAGCGCCGCCGAGGTCTTAATGAGGCTACGCGTAGTGAGAGCGACAAGGCCCGCGAGCAGGAAGTTCCACGGGACGATCTTGTTGGCGAGGTCTTCCATGTGCGACTGGCCCTCGGACTTGAGCGAGTCGGCCGTCTGCACGAGTGAGACAATCGAGCGCAGCTTGGTCTGTGCCGTGTTGGCGCGCACGCGCACCAAGATGCTGCCGTCTTCCACGACGGTACCGGCGAACACGTCGTCGCCCACGCTGCGCTCGACGGCCAGCGGCTCGCCGGTCAGGGTCGCCTGGTTGACCATGGCGCTCCCCTGCTCGACCACGCCGTCGATGCAAATGGACATGCCAGTACGCACGGCGACCAGATCGCCGGGCTCAAGCTCGGTCGCGGCAACGCTTACCTCGGTGTCGCCGACGACCTTTTGCGCCTTGTCGGGCACATCGAGCAGCGAGTTGATGAGCTCGTTTTCGCTCATGGCGCGGGTGTAGTCCTCGAGCAACTCACCCACGTTGAGCAGGAACATCGTCTGGCCCGCGGTGTCAACATCACGTTTGACGAACGAAATGCCGATGGCCGAAGCGTCGAGCACGGGAACGGTCAGGCGCGGCTGCGCGAGCTCACGGAGGGCAGCGCGCAAAAATGCCATGTAACCGGCCACGACAAACACCGCACGCAGGGGCGTGGGCAAAAACCAGCGACGTGCGTAATGGGCACCGACGAGTGTCGCCAGGTCCATAACGAGTTTGTGCTTGCGCGGCTCAAGCTGCATCACGTAACCCGTCTTTGCGTCGGCAATGGCCTGAGCGTCGAGCGCACCGACGGCGGCCAGCACGGCATCGCGACACGGCTCATCATATTCGAGCGCTAACTGGCCAATACGGCCATAGACGCGCACCTTGCGCACGCCGTCGATGTCACCACTGAGTTTAAGAAGCGCATCGAGATCGCTCTCTGGCACAGGACCCGCCAACTGGAGGCGGGTCCTGCCGGGGATCTCGCTGATAATCGAGAATCTCATAGTTTGTGCCTAGGAGCGCTACTCGGCTGCCTCGTCAGCAGCGGCCTCGCTCTGGGTGATGTAAGCAGCCTCGGCAACCATGTCGTCGACATTAGCCTTGGCCTGCTCGACCATGTCCTGGTAGCCGTTCTTGATGCGCATGCCGCACGCAATGCCCTGAACGCAGGCATTCTTGACCGGAGCGCTGGTAAGCAGCTTGATGCCGGCCGTGCCAAGCAGAAAACCGCCACCGACAAGCAGGGTATTGAACGTCGACTTCTTCATGTTGCTTCTCCCTTTTGCCGCATTGGACGCGGCATGGTGCTTCAGCACCCGAGTAAACAAGTTTGCTCGAGCACACTTTTGGAAAATAGTTTAGTTTATCTAACTATTAAGTTCAACAAAGGTTAACTTTTTGGAAACTATGGGGTCCAAATTCCATTCAGCCCACCTGACCCGAACGGCCGAGTCGTTGCAGAACCCGGGAGCCCCGGCAGGGCGGGTGCTTGCTCAAAATGAGTTCCGCACGCAAAGAAGGCCACTTAATGTGGCCTTCGTCTTGCGCAGGACTGTTCGAAATTTTGAGGAAGCGCCCGCCCTGCCGGGGCTCCCGGGTTCCCGTTTACGAGAGCGACGTTCTCAGCAACTCGTTGAAGAGCTTCGGGTTGCCCTTGCCGCGGCTTGCCTTCATGCACTGACCCACCAAAAAGCCGATGACCTTCTGGTTGCCGTCACGATACTGCTGTGCCTGCTCGGCACAGTTTGCCAACACCTCGTCCACAATCGGCTGCAGCGCGCCGGCGTCGCTCACCTGACGCATACCGCGCTCGTCGACGATCTTGTTGGGGTCGTCACCGGTCTGGGCCATGGCCTCAAAGACCTCGTGCGCCTGGTTGGAGCTAATGGCATCGGTCGCCAACAGCTTGGCAAGGGCTGCCACCTGAGTCGGCGCAATACCGGACTCGGCGAGTGACACACCCGCGCCCTTAAGGTAGGCGATCATCTCGTTGACCAGCAGGTTTGCGACCGTCTGGGCCTCTTTGCCAGCCATACCGGCAGCGGCGGCCTCAAAGAAGTCGGCAAACTCGGGGTCGCCGGCGATCTGCTCGGCGTCGGCCGTCTTAATGCCAAAGTCGGCCTCAAAACGGACGCGCTTGGCATCGGGCAGCTCGGGGATCTCGCCACGGCAGCGGTCGATAAACTCATCGTCCAGATCGAACGGCGCCAGATCGGGGTCGGGGAACAGACGATAGTCGTCGGCCGTCTCCTTCACACGCATGACCACGGTGCGCTTGCGGCTGGGCTCCCAGTGACGGGTCTCCTGGTAGATAATGCCGCCCTCCTCGAGCACCTCGGCCTGGCGGCAAATCTCGTAGGCAAGGCCATCGTGCAGGCTCTTAAACGAGTTGAGGTTCTTGAGCTCGGTCTTGGTGCCCAGCTTGGTCTCGCCGCGGCGACGCAGCGAAACGTTGCCGTCGCAGCGCATGGAGCCCTTCTCCATGGAGCAGTCCGAAATGCCCAGCGTCACAAAGATGCGACGGAGCTTCTCCATAAACAGACGCGCTTCCTCGGGCGTGCGCAGATCGGGCTCGGTGACGAGCTCAATCAAAGGCGTGCCGCAGCGGTTGTAGTCGACGAGCGACTCGGCAGCGGCGGTAATGCGGCCCTCGGCACCGCCCACGTGGACCATCTTGGCGGCATCCTCCTCCATGTGGATGCGCAGGATGCGGATGGGCACCGTGTAGGAACCGTCCTCGCGGCGCTCAGGCATCTGCAAGCTGGACGCGTCATAGCTGGCCAGATGGCCGGCACGCTGGTTGCCCTCGCGCATGGTCGACGTCATGGACGTGGACAGGCCCTCGGCGTTGGCCGAGGCGCTCGCCAGACTCTGGGCCTCGGCCTCACCAAACGCGCAATCGGGGCGCTCGGCGGCACCGCGACCGGTCACGTCCAGGTCCAGGTGACCGTACATGGCAAAGGCGACCGGACCCTGCGTGGTCTGGAAGTTCTTGGCCATGTCGGGATAGAAGTAGTGCTTGCGGTAGAACATCGAGTGGCGCTGGATCTCGCAGTTAGTCGCGAGACCGGCCTTGACGATGCTCTCGATGGCGCGCTTGTTGGGCACCGGCAGCGCACCGGGCAGGCCCAGGCATACCGGGCACACGTTGGCGTTGGGCTCGTCATCGTGGCTGAGCTTGCAGTTGCAGAACATCTTGGTATCGAGTGCGGTGAGCTCGGTATGGATCTCCAGGCCAATCACGGCCTCCCAATCCTGCAGGACCTCGGAAAGCTCCTTCATTACAGCTCGCCTCCCTTCCCGGCAAAATCGGGCGCGACGGAAAGCGCGGGCGCGCCCGTGGCGGTATCGGCAAAGCCGCGCTCCAGGGCACGGGCAAACGTGAGCAGCTGACGGTCCTTAAAGGCGGGCCCCACCAGCTGGGCAGAAACGGGCAGATGAGTATCCTCGCCCAGGCCCAGCGGCACCGAGATACCGCCGTTGCCGCAAATGTTGAGCGAGATGGTGTACAGATCAGAGAGATACATCTGCGTGGGGTCGCTGATCTCGCCAAACTTAAAGGCCGTGCGCGGCGATGCGGGCATGAGGATGGTGTCCACCTTGGCATACGCGGCGTCGTAGTCCTGCGTGATGAGCGTGCGGGCCTTTTGCGCAGCGTAGTAGTACTTGTCGTACACGCCCGAGCTCAGCAGGTAGGCGCCGAGCATCTGACGGCGCTTGGCCTCGGCGCCAAAGCCGTGGGCGCGCGACAGCGAGCTCTGGTCGGACAGGTTGGCGCAGCCCTCCTCCTGATAGCCGTAGCGAATGCCGTCGAAGCGAGCCAGGTTGGAGAACGCCTCGGCCGGGCCGATGACGTAGTAGGCGGCGATGGCGGCGTCCAGGTGCGGCAGGTCGACCTCGACCAGCTCGGCACCCTGGTTCTGCAGCTCCTGGGCGGCGCGCTGAACAGCGGCCTTGACCTCGGGCGTCAGGCCCTCGGCCTCCATAAACGCAGGGATGATGCCCACGCGCTTGCCCTCGATGCTGTCGTTGAGATGCTCGGTAAAGTCGACGGCGCAATCCTGGCTGGTGCAGTCGTACGGATCGTGGCCCGCGCCGGTAAGCGCGTTCATGGCCAGCGCGACGTCCTCGACCGTGCGGCCAAAGGGGCCAACCTGGTCCAGCGACGAGCCAAAGGCAACCACGCCGTAACGGCTCACGGCGCCATACGTGGGCTTAAAGCCCCCCACGCCGCACAGCGACGCCGGCTGGCGAATGGAGCCGCCGGTGTCCGAGCCCAGCGAGAGCGCGACCTCGCCCGCGGCGACGGCTGCAGCGGAGCCGCCCGAGGAGCCGCCGGGCACGCGCTCGGTATCCCAAGGGTTGTTGGTGCGGTGGAACGCCGAGCTCTCGGTGGAGCTGCCAAAGGCAAACTCGTCCATGTTGGCCTTG